>JAGCNA010000076.1 GCA_017646185.1 Clostridia bacterium | reverse complement strand
TCTTAAGCTTATCCGAAACCGCAATAACTCCGATCACCGTATTATCGGCACAAACGAACATTACTGTCTTTCCTTCGGATAAAAGACGGCTTGCCTCTGTTTCGTATTCTTCGGAAGATATGCCTTGCTCTTTTAAAAGCACCTTGTTACCAACGCATATTTCGGTACCTTCGTACCTGCATTTAACGCCCTTTCCCGAAAGGTTTTGCACCTCTTCCGCCATAGGAACGGTTATGCCGTTTTCGCAAGCGTAATTTACTATTGCGGTTGCGATAGGGTGCTGTGAGGCGGATTCGCACACAGCCGCATAAAGCAACGCCTTTTCCGTATCGGACGATATAATATCCGTTACTGCAGGCTTTCCTTGGGTTACGGTGCCCGTTTTGTCAAACACGGCAACCTTTATTCCGTGGGTAATTTCAAGAGCTTCTCCGCTTTTTATAAGAATTCCGTTGCTTGCACCAAGTCCCGTACCAACCATTATCGCAGTAGGCGTGGCGAGCCCCAAAGCACAAGGGCAGGCTATTACAAGTACTGCGGTAAATATCTTTACCGCAAAGGAAAACTCCTCTCCTGAAATAAGCCACACGGCGGCGGAAAGCACCGCAATTGCCATAACCGTGGGAACGAAAATGCCGGAAACCTTATCCGCCAATTTTGAAACAGGTGCTTTTTTGCTTTGCGCGTTTTCTACAAAGGAAATGATACCCGCCAGCACTGTATCCTTTCCCACACGGGTGGCGCGGATATACAATGCATCGTTTTGGTTAAGACTTCCTCCCGTAACAGTATCTCCCGTATTTTTTGTAACGGGCATACTTTCACCCGTGAGCATAGATTCATCCACAGTACCGCTTCCCTTTACCACGATACCGTCCACGGGGAATTTTTCTCCCGGTTTTACCAAAAGAATATCCTCTTTCTTTACTACAGCCGTGGGGATATCCGTAACGATATCTCCCGTTAAAAGATGGGATATATCCGGTGTAAGCGCCATTAATTTCTTTATTGCCCCTGCCGTCTTTTTCTTACTGCGGGCTTCAAAATATTTGCCAAGCTTTATAAGGGTGATAACTACGGCAACGGATTCAAAATACAGATTATGAACTGCGTGGACATCCTTTACCACGTTAAACGTCTGTACAACGCTGTAAATAAACGACGCCGTTGCACCCACAGCCACGAGAGTATCCATATTCGGATTACCGCGGAACAGCGAGGAAAATCCTACCGTGAAGAATTTATAACCTATTATCATTACGGGAACGCACAAAACTATCTGTGTTATTGCAAATCCCAAGGGAGAATTTTCAATATGGCAAAATTCGGGGATAGGAAGGTTTGAAAAGAACATCTGCCCCATGGAAACGTACAAAAGCACAAGGCTCAGCACCCCTGCCGCTATAAGTCCGTAAGGCGGTTTTTCTTTATCGTCGGAAACCTTTTCCTCTATGGGGACGTTTTCCCGTATACCGAAGCCTGCTTTTGTGATGACCCGTTCGAAATCCCCGAAGCCAACAAGCTCGGGATCAAAGCTTACGGTCATTTTCTCTGTCATAAGATTAACTTCACACTCTGCTACCCCGTTCAAACGGGAAGTTACCCTTTGCACTGCGCCGGAGCAAGCCGCACAATGCATGCCGGTGATAATGTATGTTTCTGTTTTCAAACAGTTCACCTCCTGCACACATTATATACCCCCGTGGGGTATATTGTCAATAAAAAATATGTGTGTTGACTATGAATTTTTACTATGGTATAATTAAAAAAAGACGTTACGGAGGCAGGTATTATGAAGCTATTACTTATAACACGGGAAAAAAGCGACCTTTCTAAAATGTTCTTTTCTGCATGCGAATGCCGTATGATATCTCCCGATATTACCGAAGCGGAAGATATTAACGAATACGACAGCGTTGCCGTGCTTGGCGGTACAGAGGATAAGCCTATAATTTTAAATGCATTTTTAAGAGATGCGTTGGAGCGTTTTGCCGATACGGGCAAGCCCTTGTTTCTTGAATATACCGATAGCTTTCGTTGCGTTTATTCGGCATCTCCCGTAAAGGTTGCGCCCCACAGACTTGTGGCAGACAAAAGCTTTACACCCGAAATTAAAGAGGGAGACCTGCTTGACAGCCGCTATAACAGCTATATACGCCCTCATTTTCTTATGCCGGATACGATTCCCCTTTTGTATTACCGTGAATTCACTCCTGCGCATGACAGAATTGAGAGCAGACCTGATGACGATCCTTTGAAAAACGCCGCACTGTTTCTGGATGGAAATATACTTACTGCGGCATTTCGGCTTTGTAATTACAAGCAAGCCGTATTCTCTCCGCAAAAAAGATGGGATTCGCTTATAAATTATATTTTTGAATTTCTGGGAACGGCTGTGCCTTTCAGAATGCCCGAAACGCAGTACAAAATCAAAGGACAGCTTGAAACCCATTTTTATGATGAAATAGATAAATGTACGTCAAGATCTTTAAAGCTGCTTAAGGAGTATCTTGTACGGGAAGACGGTTCAAGAGGAATAAAGGAAGGCTTGAGCCACAATATTCTGCCCGACGGCACCCGTATAACCGCAGACGTGGTTCGTACAGACTGCACGGGTGAAGCGGCAGGTGCGTTTTTGTTTTCCCACAATGCCGAACTGCAGAAAAAGGGCGAAAAAATGTATGATCTCTGCTACGGACCCTTAATGGTTCAGGAAGGTGAGTTTGAGGGAATGGTGCGTTGGTCGGAGCAAGCGTGGAACGTATGTTATCAGGATGACGTTGCCCGAGCTATTATTCCTTCTCTGCTGTACGCTTATTTCGGCGTATCGGATAAATATACCGAAAAAGCAAAAAAAGCGCTTTCTTTCCTTTGCCAAACCACCTGCGAGGACGGATTGCGCCCCGCAAGAACAGACGTGCTTGAATACATAAGATCGGGACGTGAGGTACGTACCCTTGCAGAGGAGAAAAACGGATATGCCAGCGCCCATTACAACGCTTATTACAGCGCCGCACTTTTGCTGGGATATATTTTAACGGGAGACGAAGATTTTAAAAACACCGGTGTGCGCGGATTGGAAACGCTGATGAAGCTTTACCCCGATACAGTGCGTGAACACAGCGAAACCTCGGAATTGTGCAGACTTATATTCCCTCTCTCGGTCTTATATGCGGCAACCAAGGAAAAATCCCATTACGATATGCTGGACAGAGTGTTTAACGATCTGCAAAAACACCGCCATACATCGGGGGGATACGCCGAATGGGATACGGGCTACAAGGCGGCTTGCTTTAACAATGCGGGGGGAGAATGTTCCCTGCTGGCAGTTAACGGAGATCCCGTTGCAGACCTGCTTTATTCCCTCAACTGGCTTCCCTTGGGATTCGCCTTCGCTTGGCACGTATGCGGTGAACCCCGCTTTCTTAACGCTTGGAAGGATATTTGCACCTTCTTTATTAAAACCCAGCTTATAAGCGAGGATAAACGGTTAAACGGCGGCTGGTGCAGAGGAATTGACCTTGACCGACTCGAATACTGCGGTATCCCCCACGACGTGGGCTGGGGTCCCTGCAGTCTGGAAACCGGCTGGACCGTGGCGGAAGTAACCTTGGGAATGCTTATCGGCAAAGGACTTGTAACAAAAAAGCTTAAAAGAGAATAATAAAATCGAACGGAACAGCTTTTACGCTGTTCCGTTGATTGTCGATGTGATTATTATAATTTCTTTATCAGTTCTTTCGCTTTTTTCAGATATGAATCAAACCTATCCATATCCGCATCCTCGTATTTGTTGCCCAGCATTATCCATTCGCAATACTCGTAAAGAATAAAAAGATCAAGGGTGCGGCGGTACTCCGAAAAGGATATGCCCT
>JAGCNA010000075.1 GCA_017646185.1 Clostridia bacterium | reverse complement strand
TCAAACAAGAGCGCAACAAAAAAGACCCCAATCACAGAGGTGAAAGCAGTATACCAAATTTTCACCCTCTTGTCAAGGTCTTTTTTAATATTTATTGTGGTTTTTCGGGAGTTTTTTGCGTTTTTTGTGCCAAAAACGTTACTCAATGCCCAGCATTTTGTTTACGGCGTCCTTTTGCTCTTTGGTGAGTGTCATACTCCTCTGATTTGGGTAATCGTTGAATAGTCCGCATTCGTCGGAATATTCAATAATCATTCCGTCAAGTTTGAATTCGTAATCGCAGTCACATTCCGCAATGGCGGGGTACCATTCACCTCGCCACAAATCTTTTACAAAATCCGAATCTTCGCCGGAAAGAGTGAAGAGTATTTCTTCGGAACGTCTTTGCGAAACGGTTATTGGTGATTGCGAATTCATTATTATGTCGGAAACATCTACCGAAGCGTCTTCTTCAATTTCATTTGAAACTTCTTCATTTGAAACTTCGGAAGAAATATTCTCCGATACCGACGCGCCGTTTTCGGGCTCGCAGGAGCTTAAGACGATCACCGCGGTAAGTAAAAAGACGAGTAGATAAACAATGCTTCGTTTCATAATGATTTCCTCCTTTTATTATAGTTTTTGGGAAACGCTCCCCCTCAATCGGAAACGTACGGCTCCATTCCGAAGGAAAGCAGCCATTCCTCGGTGGGGCGGGTTTCGAAACCGGATATACTTATATATGCCGCCAGATTTTCGCCGGTTATCCACATGGCAACGGATCCGGGCACGTCTTCTGCGGGGACTTCGGGATGTGCTTCCGAGGAAGAGTAAGAATAGTACTCTATAACGTTATACGTCAATTCACCCCGTTGCAGCGTGTAATATACCCGTACGAAGGCATCGTATGTCAAAATATCAAATCTTTCAATATATTGCTTTGAATTTTCCACGTTCATCAACGGAACCTTCAGGCTGTCGTCCCGTGTTGCTCCCTTAGCTTCAAAGGCTTCCGCTGTGTCGGAGGGTGTGGTATCGTTTGTGCAGACCGTAACTTCGATCTTTATGTTTTCATCCTTTGAAGACGTCAGCTCAAAATCGTAATTGAATTTAAACCATTTCAGACTTTCCACGGAAACGTCCTCGGGGTATACGGGCTGCCACAGATGCTCCGTGTCCGTAATCTCGATAATACCGTCTTTGTCGGTATACCACATATACCATCTTGTGAAATCGGAAAAACCGTCTTCCAGTATGGTGCTTCTCATATCACTCAATGACTCGAATTCAACGCTTTGGTCCTGACACGATAAATATGAATATCCCTTGGAAAAATCGTGGAAAAACTCCATATAATACAGATTGCCCACACGGTAAACTATATGCTTATCCGTCCTTGCGATGATCTCGTCCGCATCCAGCGTGGGTTGATAACATCCCGCAAAGGACAGCGTAACAAAAAGTAACGCCAGCAAAGCCGAAATAAATCTTGCTTTCTTCATTTTCACCCCTCCTTATCATTATATTAACACACCGTTTCCCGCCAAATGTTAACAAAATGTAAAATCCTGCGATATTATCGCAGGATTTTTGATAAGTTATTCAAACATATTTACTCTGCGTTCGTGGCGGCCGCCCTCGAACTCGGTGGAAAGGAAAATGTCTGCCAGACGGCAAGCCTTTTCCTCGCTCTCCACTATCTTTGCACCGATGCAAAGGATATTGGAATTATTGTGGCGGCGGGTCATTTCCGCAGAAAATTCATCGTGTAAAAGTGCTGCTCTCGCGCCCTTTATCTTGTTTGCGGCGATAGACATACCGATACC
>JAGCNA010000074.1 GCA_017646185.1 Clostridia bacterium | reverse complement strand
GTAATCAAAAGCGTGCATAGGCTGACCGTACTCAAGCATTACGTAGTTGGTAATATCAACTATATTGTTTATGGGACGTACGCCTGCGCTTCTCAGCTTGGCTCTCAGCCACAGGGGAGAAGGTGCGATTTTTACGTTCTTAATAACCTTTGCGGAATATCTGGGGCAAAGCTCGGTGTTTTCTACCTTAACGGAGATGTAGTTGGAAATATCGTCTCCGTCATTTGCTTCCTTAACAACAGGCTTGTTTATGCGGAGATCGGTACCGAAGGATGCGGCAACCTCTCTTGCAATTCCAAGATAAGAAAGGCAATCGGGACGGTTAAAGGTAAGCTCGAACTCCATAAGAGTATCGTTGAGCAAGCAAACGTCACGGATATCGTCGCCGGGCTTGCAGTCTTCTTTAAGGATAAATATACCGTCTTCAACAGCATAAGGGAAATCGTTTACCGTAAGTCCCAGTTCGCCCAGAGAGCACAGCATGCCTTGGGAAACTACGCCTCTCAGCTTGCCGTTTTTAATAACCTTTCCGCCGGGGAGATGAGCTCCGTCAAGGCAGGCGGGAACCAGATCGCCCACAGAAACGTTCTGTGCGCCGGTAACTATCTGTACGTTTTCTTCCTTGCCTACGTCTACCTGACATATCCACAGATGGTCGCTGTCGGGATGGCGCTCCATAGCCATAACCTTACCAACAACCACGTTGGTAATATCCTCGCCCAGAATTTCATATCCTTCAACCTTGGTGCCGGTGTAGGTAAGCACTTCTGCAAATTCTCTGGGAGTGCAGCCAATATCTACGTATTCTTTAAGCCAATTAAGGGGTGTTTTCATTATACTGCTCTCCTTTCATTAAAACTGTCCGAGGAAACGGATATCGTTTTCATAAAGATGACGCATATCGTCAATGCCGTAGCTGGTCATAACAACACGCTCAATACCCATACCGAAAGCAAGACCGCTGTAAACTTCGGGGTCAATACCGCCTGCTTTAAGTACGTTGGGGTGTACCAGACCTGCGCCCAAAAGCTCTATCCAGCCTTCGCCCTTGCACAGACGGCATCCCTTGCCGCCGCACACGAAGCAGGAAACGTCAACTTCTGCGCTGGGTTCGGTAAAGGGGAAGTTGTGGGGACGGAATCGGGTTTTTGTATCGCTGCCGAACATTTCCTTTGCCCACAGTTCCAAAAGTCCCTTAAGGTCGCCAAGGGTTATGTTTTTATCTATAACCAATCCCTCAAGCTGGTGGAACATAGGGGAGTGGGTGGCGTCAACCTCGTCGCAACGGTAAACTCTGCCGGGAGAGATTATTCTTATAGGGGGAGTCATAGTCTTCATCGCACGGATCTGTACGGGAGAAGTCTGGGTACGGAGCAGGGTAGTATCGTTAATATAAAAAGTATCCTGAAAATCTCTGGAGGGGTGGTCTGCAGGTGCGTTAAGTGCATCAAAGTTGTTGTATGCGCTTTCAACCTCGGGACCTTCAACGATATCGAATCCCAATCCCACAAAGATTTCCTTCATACGGTTTTCAACCTGAGTAATGGGGTGAAGCTTGCCCACAGTTTTTACCTTTGCGGGCATAGTAACGTCAAGCTTTTCTTTAACAAGAGCGTTTTTAAGCTCTTCGGAAGCAAGAGATGCACCCTTTTCCTCAAGAAACGCTTCTATGTTTGCTCTTACTGTATTGGCGTAAGCGCCGATAACCGGTCTTTCTTCGGGTGTAAGTGCGCCCATTCCGCGGAGTATTGCGGTAAGTGCACCTTTTTTGCCAAGATATTTAATTCTTACCGTTTCCAACGAAGCTTTGTCGGAAGCGGAAGCTATCTCCTGCGCGGCGGCAACAGAGATATTATCGAGTTGTGCTTTCATTTATGTTATTCCTCCGTTAAACTTACTGTTTTGCTATGTATTCGGATATTATTGCGGCTTTTTCTGCGGCAAAAGCGGCAAACTGATCAAAAGTCTTTTCGTCAGCCGCAAAATCGCTTATGGCTCTTATTATAACAAAGGGAACCTTGTTGTTACAGCATACGTGAGCAATAGCCGCCCCCTCCATTTCGGTACAAAGGGCATCGGGATATTCGGCAAAAATATCCTCTCTCTGCTTTTCTGTAGAAACAAAGCAATCGCCGGTAACTACCGTGCCCACACGGTGGGAAATGTTGTTTTCTTTGCAGGCGGTTACCGCAGTATTAACAATATCCGTATCGGAATAAATGTATTTATCCCCAAGCATATCCACTATAATGGAAACGGGCTTGAAATCGTGGTAGGCGGCTTTTTCGGCAATTATGATATCACCTATATTAAGTCCTTCCGCAAGTCCTCCCGCTGTGCCGGTGTTTATTATGCGGTGGGGGCAGTATTTATCTATAAGACGCTGTGTAAGAGAAGCGGCGTTCACCTTTCCTATACCGCATTGGCAGATTATCACGGTGTCGCAACCGTTTTCCGCAACGAAAATGCCCTTTTCGGTTTCTTTTGCGCCAAAGGTTTTGCAAAGTGTTTCCACTTCTATCTTCATAGCGCCGATAATGGCTGTGGTCATATTCTTACTCCAGATAATCCTTTAATTTTTTACTTCTGCTGGGATGGCGGAGCTTACGCAAAGCCTTTGCTTCTATCTGACGTATACGCTCACGGGTAATATCGAATACCTTACCAACCTCTTCAAGAGTACGGGGTCTGCCGTCCTCAAGTCCGAAACGGAGCTTAAGTACGCTTTCCTCACGGGGAGTAAGAGTTTTGAGCACCTCTATAAGCTGTTCGCGGAGCATCATGCTGTTTGCCGCTTCGGAAGGTGCGGGAGTCTTATCGTCGGCAATAAAATCGCCCAGATGGCTGTCCTCTTCTTCGCCGATAGGCATTTCAAGGGAAACGGGCTCTTGCGCTATCTTAAGTATTTCACGCACTTTTTCTGCGGGGATCTTCATTTCTTCCGCAATTTCTTCGTCGGTAGGATCTCTTCCCAGCTCCTGCAAAAGCTGACGGGAAACGCGAAGCACCTTGTTTATGGTTTCTACCATGTGAACGGGAACACGGATAGTTCTTGCCTGATCCGCAATAGCTCTGGTTATAGCCTGTCTTATCCACCAGGTAGCATAGGTGGAGAACTTAAATCCCTTGCCGTAATCGAACTTTTCAACAGCTTTCATAAGACCGAGGTTACCTTCCTGAATAAGATCGAGGAAGAACATACCGCGGTTTACGTATCTCTTTGCAATACTTACAACCAGACGGAGGTTAGCTTCAACAAGCTGCTGCTTTGCAACGGTATCGCCGTTAACCATACGCTCTGCCAGCTCGTGCTCTTTTTCGGGAGTGAGCAGGGGAACCTTACCGATATCCTTAAGATACATTCTTACGGGGTCGTCCACCGCTACGCCTTCCTGGGCAAGCAGTACTTCAACCTCTTCGGGGTTATCGTCGATAGTGTCTTCAAAATCCTCATCGGGAAGCTCGAAAACAGAGGCGTCTATATCGTGGGTAACTTCTATTCCGCTGGATTCCAACGCATCAAACGTTTTTTCAAGTGCTTCCATGGAAGAATCGGTATCGTCCAATGCTTCCATAACTTCTGCGGCGGTAATACTTCCTTTTGCTTTCGATCTTTCGATAAGTTCAGCCGCGATTTGCTTTTGGGTCTTCTCCATTTATATTTCCTCCTTGCGGTTTGCTTTAATTCCTTTAATGTATTCGTTCAGTGCCGAAACGGGGTCGGCTTCTATTTTTTTATCGTATTCCCGCTTTTTACTTTCCGTCTTTAAAACGTCTATAAGCGCATCCAAAGTGGCTTCGCCGTTATCGGTAAAACGGGCACGGTGGGCTATCATACGGGATACTGCGCCCAACTGCTGGGGGTCAAGTGTTCCGTCCTTGGAAAGCACCGCTTCCTTGCCTTCGGTAAACTCGGGCAAAAACAGTTCGAATATCTTTTTGCCGAAAGCGGTAACGAAATCCTCTGCTTTAAGCTTTTGAACGGCTTTTTGGGTAAGGTCGGGACGGGAAAGCAATATTCCCAGTATCTTTTCCTCTGTTGCCGCGGCGGCGGAAAACCGTATTTTGTCGGTATTCACTCTGTCGCCATAGCCCATGGAGTTTCGTATTTCCTGCTCCTGAGTTTCTTTTTTTGCCTTTCTTTCGCTTGCTTTCGCTTTTCTGTTTGCGTCCTCCAAAAGGGATTTTTTTGAAATATCCATTTTTTCGGAAGCCCGTCCTGCGTAAACGTCCCGCTGGACCTCGGGCCAAAGGGTGGAAAGGAAGGTTGTCATTTCGTCTGCGGCGTGTAATTTTTGGTCGGGCAGGGTTATATCGTAACGGGAAAGTATCTCGTCTATCTTATAATCCACCTGACCGCTGGAGCCTTTCAGCTTTTGCCTGAATGCTTCTGCGCCGTGGGCTTTAATATATTCATCGGGGTCTTTTTCGTTTGCGCCCAGATCAATTATCTTTGTGGAAACTCCCACTTGGTTAAGCAGGTCAATGCCCTTCATAGTGGCTCTTCTTCCTGCTTTATCAATATCGTATGCCAGATATACCGTTTTTGCGTAACGGGCAATTATTCTTGCGTGTTCAGCGGTTATTGCGGTGCCCAGCGTGGCAATTGCGTTGCCGAATCCCGCTTGGTGCATAGCAATGGCATCCGGCGAGCCTTCGCAAAGAATAAGCGTGCCGTCATCGGTGTTTTTGGCTATATTCAACCCGAACAGCACCCTGCTTTTTTTGAATATGGGCGTGTCTGATGTGTTAACGTATTTTCGCTCGTCCTCTTCGTTGAGCCGCCTTCCCGAAAACGCCACCACTTCTCCCGTTACGTCAAAGATGGGGAACATTATACGGTTACGGAAAATATCAAAGGGGTTGCCTTTTTTGCTTATTCCGCAAAGGAAAGCGGTTTTAATTTCTTCCACCGTGTATCCTTCGCTTAACAGCTTTTTGGTAAGGGCATCCCAGCTGTCGGGCGCATAGCCTATACCGAATCTGCGCAGGGTGGTGGGAGAAAATTTGCGTTTTTCAAGCAGATACTGCCTTGCTTTTTCACCTTGGGGAGAATTGAGCGCCGCCACAAAAAATCTTGCCGCGGTTTTGGTCACCCCGTAAATTCTGTCACGGTTTACGGTTTGCCTTTCCGTTTTTCCGTTTTCCTCTTCCTCTATGGGAATTCCGGAAAGCTTTGCAAGATATTCCACGGCGTCTCTGTAATCCAGATTTTCCGCCCGCATTATAAAGCTTATAACGTCGCCTCCCGCGCCGCAGCCAAAGCAATAAAAGCTTCTTGTTGCGGGGAACACGGTAAATGAGGGGGATTTTTCGTTGTGGAACGGGCACAGACCTACAACGTTGCTTCCCGCCCGCTTCAAGGTAAGATATCTGCTTATAATCTCTTCAATTCCGTTACGGTTTTTAACCTCTTCTATAAAAGCTTGGGAAAAAGCCATGGTCTGCACCTCCTTTTTTATCGTTTAGTCAATCATTGGGTGTTTTTTGCGGGGTCCCCAAAAATCCGCAGGATTTTAGGGGTGCTTTATTTGTATTGCCATACTTTTGGTATAAACAATTCTTCGTATTTTGCGAGTGCGTATCTGTCCGTCATGCAGGCGATATAATCGCAAACAACACGGTCGATACCGTCTTCCTCTATAAACTTGGAATATTCTGCGGGGAGCTTGTCCACGTTCTTTTTGTAGTAATCGTAAAGATGCTGTATCATCTCCACAACCTTGCCGTCTTCGCTTTTCGCCTTGCTGTTGTGGTAAACACGGCTGAACATAAACTCTCTCAATTCCATCGTAGCCTCTCCGCAAGGCTCGGTGAAACCTATATCGTTTTCAATTCCGTGGGCAACCACAGAGCGTATCATAGTATCAATTCGCTTGCTGTGGGTTTCGCCCAGAACGTCTGTAAGCGTTTTCGGAATATCCTCTTTGTTAAGTATTCCCGCACGGATCGCATCGTCAATATCGTGGTTGATATATGCGATACGGTCGGCATATTTTATGATCTGACCTTCCAGCGTCTGTGCTTTAAGCTTGCCCGTGTGGTTGACAATGGCGTCTCTTACCTCCATTGTAAGGTTAAGATTTTCCAGCTTGTCCGCAACACGCAAAGACTGCTCGTTGTGCTTAAAGCCGTGGGGGCATATTTCGTCAAGCGCTCTTTCGCCCGAATGACCGAAAGGGGTGTGGCCGAGGTCGTGTCCCAAAGCCGCCGCTTCCGTAAGGTCTTCGTTAAGACTCATACATCTGGCAATGGCGCGGGCTATCTGAGCGACCTCAAGTGTGTGGGTAAGACGGGTGCGGTAATGGTCCCC
>JAGCNA010000073.1 GCA_017646185.1 Clostridia bacterium | reverse complement strand
TTTGATCGAAGAATAACAGTTCAAAAAAGGAGTGCTTATGAAAAAATACACATCCCGTGCTACAAAACCATTGGCAAACGTTACTTTATCTTGTGCCGTGATTTCGGCAGTCGGAGTAATATTGGCTTTTGTTGATTTTTCTGTCGGATTTGGATTTGCGTTGCTCGGCGGTATGACAAGTGTAATCTTGCTTGCCGTTTTTCTTGCAGAAAAGAGCAGATATTTGGTGATAGATTCCGAAAAAATCATTTTTCCGAGAGGTGCTGAAAAAAACGGAGAAAGACTTTTACGAAAAACGGTTATTCGGTTTGAAGAAGTCATGTACGTAAAAAGTACTTTTCACAAAGGCGACGTAATTTTGACCGGCGATTGCTTTTTTCACACCTTGACTCTAAAAGACGGCTCAAAAGTGACTGTTACACTTTACGCTTACGGAAAAGAAGCGGAAACCGAAATTATAGACACAATACTCAAAAAAACAACGCAGTCTTAAAGTTCAGCTCTTTGAGAGGTAAAGGATTATCTATGAAAAAAACAGCTTTTATCCTCGCACTCCTTCTTTGCGTTACGCTGGTTTCCTGCACAGGACAAAAGGCGAAAATACATGACACCTTGGAAAAAATCGACGTAAGTGCCGAATACGCGGAGTTTCATATAATGGTAACGAATTTATCCGACCCCACGCTGTACACCGAGCAGTATCCCGATGAATATACTGCTCTTGCGGAGTTTGGAAAAGAGGGGGTACCTTATATTCTTTCCTACACTTTGGAAACACCTTTGAACACCCTGAACGCCGCTTTCTTCGTATGCTGCTGTTACGATATTCTGGGGATCGACGATTGGCTGACAACCGAACCCCCGGGCAATATCGAAGCACACATTACGGCGTTACAGGAGTATATTGATTCAAACAAATAAGGACTGCGGTAATAACGCAAAATTCCAAGGAGATATCCGCTATGTTTCTTGTATTTAAACAGCTTTTTATACTGTATATATTTTTGTTTGCGGGATGGATTATAGGAAAGCGGAAAAAGGCGGCAAGCGGGGATATTTTGTCCGTTCTTATTGTAAACCTTTTACTGCCCTGCAAGATATTCAACACCTTTGCAAACAATTTTACGGTAGATGATCTTAAACAAAAATACATATTTTTACCCTTTTCTGCGGGACTTTTGCTGGTTTTGGTCGTAGCGGCGTATTTTGCATCAAAGCTCATTACAAAGCACCCTTACGAACGGAAGGTATACAGATATTCCTTTGCCATTTCCAATTACGCATACCTTGGCTACGCTCTGATCGAGGGAGTGTTCGGCGAAGAGATGCTTTCAAACTTTATCTTTTTTGCCATTCCCTTTATTATTTACACCTATACAGCGGGATACGCAATGCTTACGGGAGGCGAAAAGCCGTTAAAACGTCTTATTAACCCCATAACGATTGCTATTGCCCTTGGTATGATATGCGGAATGACATCTGTAAAAGTGCCCGAAATCATCTCCTCCGTAACCTCTATGGCGGCTGCCTGCGTGGGACCTTTGAGTATGCTGCTTACGGGTATAACCCTTGCCGCTTTCTCTTTAAAAGAGCTTTTCAAAAACAAGCAGGCGTATATTTTCTGCGGAATGCGGCTTGTATTGTTCCCCGCGATAGCATACGGTGCGTGCAGGCTGTTGAATCTGGATCCCCTGCTTCCCTTCGTGCTTATAATTACCGTTATGCCCTGCGGATTAAACACCATTGTTTTCCCAAAGCTTATCGGCGAGGACTGCAAGCCGGGGGCACGGCTTGCCCTTGTATCCCACCTGCTGTCCCTTGTAACGCTCCCCTTGTGGCTTTCTTTGATATTATAGCTTATTGACAACCCGTATTTTGTGTTGTATAATTAAAACACAACGCCGAGGAGGCTTGAAAAATGGAAAAAAGAGTTTCTATGGATATGAAGGTAATATACGCCGTGGTGGCGTTTGTTGCCATGCTTATATCCTCCAACGTAAGCTATTGGCTGGTAAATTCGATTTTGGAAAAACTGCCCGCAAACGTATTTTTGTCCATTGTCGGCTTGCTGGGTATGACAATTCTCCACCTTATAATAAGCTGGGGAATTACAGCCGTATTTCTGTTTATAAAATTCCCCTCTCTTTACCACAGAAGCGAAGTAAAAAATATGTGGTTTAAAAAGACGTTAGGGCTTGTAATTATCGGCGAGATCGCAAGATTTTTGGGCTGTGTGCTGTTCTTCAGAAGATATCTGGATAAGGTTTCCAGTCTGTGGTACGATATCGTCTACGGCGCATACGTGGACGGATTTACTTTCGGCGTGCTTAATATTCTGGACAGCATTGTATACGCCGTAATATATCTCTGTATAACCGCTGTATTTTTGCTGGGAGTTTTCTTTATGTGCAAAAAGCTTTGGCGGCTTGGGGAAATCGATTACGATAATATTTACGGAAAGAAGGAAGAATAAATGGAAAACAACTCTTTGCAGGGGAAAACCGTTTTGTTTGTGGGAGATTCCCTTTGCGAAGCCTACTGCGAAAAAAATACCGCCGATTACGGCGATAAGGTTGGCTGGGCAGGACGGATCATGAAAGCAAACGATATGGGCGGACTGAACAGAAGTCTGGGCGGCGCATCTCTTTCCGATTGCCGGGGCAAAAACACCGTTATTAACCAGCTTATTGATATGACGGGCAACGAATACGATTACCTGATACTTGAAGGCGGCGGGAACGACGCTTGGGAAAGCGCACCCGTGGGCGAAATTACAGAGGGATTTGAAGGGCCCTTTGATACTTCTACCTTTGCAGGCGGATTTGAAAACACCATTAAGTACGCAAAGGATAATTTTAAAAATTCTGTTTTCGGGTACATAGTAACCTTTACAATGCCTGCCGCCGAATTTGGCAGAATGTCTGATATGAGCGAATATTTCGCTCTTTCCAAAAAGATATGCGAAAAATGGGGCATACCTTATCTTGATCTGTATTTTGACGAGGAGCTTAACAAAAACCTCTTAAAAACTCATCTCACAGACAACCTGCCCGACCATATCCACCCCAATTCTTCGGGATATAATATTATCACTCCCATTATCGAAGACTGGATGAAGACTTTGTAATATTCAAAAAAACCTCGAAGCCATTACTTCGAGGTTTTTATATATTTATTCTATCGGCGGACCGAATTTATAATACATATACTTGCGTTTGCGCTTGTATTTTCTTTTTATTTCCTTGGGATAGACGGTGCGCACGTCCAGATCTATCTGAAACGCCACGTATTCTTTAAGCTTTTCTATAATATCTCTGTATACGTCATCTGCCATTTCGGGAGGCAGAGTGCCGAGTAAAACTCCAAGCTGTTCGCCACGCTCGTATCCGGTAGTATTTTCGGGACGGAAATGGCGGGTATCCCGCAACAGCGTGTTTACAAGCTTTGCCTGCACGCAGGTATCCGCCTGCTCTTCCCCTTTTTCTATACGGGATATAATGCTTCTGTCAACTCCGCTGGATTCAGACAAAGCCTTTTGGCTTATTCTGTGTTTTTTACGGTAATCCTTTAATATCTTTCCAAACATATTTACCTCGGGATATGTATTTTAATTGACTTTTCAAATAGTATTATATATAATAAGTTTATAAAAAACCATAGGAGATGCTGATATGAATCGTATTGACGGAAGAAATGATGACAGCCTGCGCAATATAGATATTACTGTAAACTTTACCGAAGTAAGCGGAGGAAGCGTGCTTATAAACTGGGGAAAGACCAGAGTTATATGCACTGCCCTTCTGGAAGAAGGCACCATGCCCTTTTTGAAGGATACGGGCAAGGGCTGGCTTACCGCTGAATACGCTATGCTTCCCTCTTCCACGGGAGGACGCAAAAAAAGAGAGACCTTAAAGCCCGATGGACGCAGTACCGAAATAAAGCGTCTTATAGGCAGAGCTTTGCGACAGGCAGTGGATTTTGAAGCATTGGGCGAAAAAACCATCTGGATAGACTGCGACGTTATTCAGGCAGACGGCGGCACCCGCACCGCATCCATAACCGGTGCATACGTTGCCCTTGCTTTGGGTGTTAAAAAATGGTTAAAGCAGGGACTTATATCCAAAAATCCCTTGGTGCATCAGGTTGCGGCAGTTTCCGTGGGAATTAACGGAGATACTCCCCTTTTAGACCTTTGCTACAGAGAGGATTCAAGTGCCGAAGTGGATATGAATCTGGTAATGGACGATACCGGCGCCTTTATAGAAATTCAAGGCACGGGAGAAGGCAGAGCATTTACCGCCGCAGAGCTTAACAAGCTGCTTGCTCTGGGCGAAAAAGGCATAAAGGAAATAATGAAAATCCAAAACGAGGCAATAAAATAATATATTCAATTCATACGGCGCACCCAAACAGTGCGCCGTGATTTATTATCGGAGTCCCCGAGAAGCCGTTAGGCTTCTTGGGGTGATTTTTCTGCTGTATATTCGATTATATCCCCGATTTGGCAGTTAAGTGCTTCGCAAAACTTATTAAGCACGTAACTGTCATAACGAACAACTTTATTCTTATAATATTTATCTATAACCTGAAACTGTACGCCCGTAAGCTGTGACAAGCGGTATCTGCTTATCCCCCGCTCTTTTAACGCTTTATCAAGAGTCATTCTGATCATAACAATACACCTCCGAATATATACATTTTATTGGAGATATATATTGTTGACAATTTGCTTAATTAAACATACTATATATAAACATATACTTATATATAGATAATGTGAAATATATACCTATAACAATATATAAAAAATTAATTGACATACAGACGAAAAACAATTATAATGGTTATAATAATGAATACGGAGTGAACAAAATGAAAAAAATCATATTATTTCTGCTATGCTTATGTATGATGGTATCTTTATTTGCTTGCACGAACACGCCCGACGTTTCCGACCAGAGCGCGGAAGTTTCCGAAGAAGAAACGTTCGGCCCGAGAGATATTACGGTAAACGGTGTGAGCCTTAAAGAATTCACCATTGTTTACTGCAATTCCACCACCTTTGATAATTACAATCACTACCGTTTGATTGTTGACGAAATAAACGCTTTTTTGCAGGAATACTGCGGTTACACCCTTAAAGCGGTGCCTGACACCACTGCCGAAACCGAGTACGAAATTCTGGTTGGTTTTACAGCCGGCAGAAGCCTGCGCAACGCTTTTGACAGAGATTCCTTTGAAGCGGGACAGTATTCGCTGGTAGTAAAGGGCACAAAGGTTATGCTGGCGGGAGGCTATGCAAACGGCTGGCACTTTGCTTTGGAAAAGCTGATACGCGTATGCAAGACCGATGAAGACGCAGACCTTACAGATTTTATGACCAGCGGTAACGAGCCCGTTATAAAGGTTGCCTGCGTGGGCGACAGTATTACCCAAGGTATTAACTCTTCCAGAAACGATATGACCTACCCCTCATATATTCAGCAGATGCTGGGCTGGGATTACTGCGTACTTAACGCCGGACTCAGCGGTTACGCTATCTGCAATAACGATCCCTACGCATACGCTAAATCCAAGCAATACAGAGACGCTTTGAAGTTTGAGCCCGACGTGGTTCTCTTTGCGCTTGGCACCAACGATTCCAACCCCAGTCAGGATTGGAAGGATTGGTCCGACCCCACGAGAAAGGATACGTTCCTTGATTCCGCGAGAGAACTTTTGGATTCTTTTTACGATATAAACGAAAACGTGCAGATATTTATTTGCACCCCCACGCCTCTGTTCCCTGTCGGCGCAGACAAATGGGACGCTGCAAACTGGAACAAAAATATAAACGCATATTCCCTTCCCCTTATAAAGCAGATCGCGCAGGAATATTCTCTCCCCGAAATAGATCTGCATACATGGGGCAAGGACAAGGAAGCCGTGTTCACAGAC
>JAGCNA010000072.1 GCA_017646185.1 Clostridia bacterium | reverse complement strand
TTTTGTTGCAAAATACGGTTATATATGGTATAATATACTGATAAAGAATGGAGTGGTATGCTTGTTTGGTTATATACGCCCCGATATGGGCGAACTTAAAACAAAACACGTAGGTCTATACCGTTCCGTTTATTGCGGTATCTGCCGTTGCAGCGGCAAGCATATATCCCGTTTTTCAAGATTTCTGCTTAATTACGATTTCGTTTTTCTCGCGGTGGTAAGGCTTGCTCTCACGGGGGAAAAGTACGTTATCAAGCCTCGCCGCTGTATGGCCAATTTCAAAAAACGGGGAGTAATGGAGCCTAACGAGGCTTTGAAGTTTACTTCCGCCGCTTTCGGCAGTCTTGTGTATTTCAAGGCGCTGGACGATACTTACGATGAAAAAGGCTTTAAAAGATTTTATACCCGTGCTTTTCTTCCCTTTTTCCGCAGAATGGCAAAAAAGGCGGAAAAAATGTACCCCGGCATAGGCGATACGGTAAAGGAGCCTCTTGAAAGGCTTTCCGCACTGGAAAAAGAAAAGTGCGCCGTGCCCGATGAGGCGGCGGATTGCTTTGCCGTGCTCACCGCAAATATCGCATCCTTCGGTATGGAAGGAGCTGCCGCACGGGTGGCTCGGGATATAGGCTACCATATCGGCAGATTCGTTTATCTTGCAGACGCTTTGGACGATAGATATAAAGACCAAAAAACAGAAAGCTACAACCCTTTGAACCTCTCCTTCGGCGGGACGGAGGGTGTGGACCAAAATATATCCTTTTTGCGCCGTACTTTGCTTGACAGCGGTGCCGCTATTTCCAGAAGCTACGCTCTTGCCGACGGAAATTCTTTCGATGGCATAATATACAATATTGCCGGCTACGGAATTGAAGCGGCGGCAGAAAAGGTTATTAACAAGGAGAACAGTAAATGAGAGACCCTTATCAGGTGTTGGGCGTTAATCCTAATGCGACGGATGACGAGGTAAAAAAGGCATACCGTGAGCTTGCCAAAAAATATCATCCCGATACTTACGTCGGAAATCCTCTTGCGGATCTTGCGGCGGAAAAAATGAAAGAAATAAACGAAGCCTACGATACCATAACCAAACAGCGTGCTTCCGGCAACAGAGGGGGCGGCAATAGCGGTTATTCCGGTTCAAACACCTACGGCTCCAATTCCTCGGGCGGTACGCTTTACCGTGTGCGTGAGCTTTTGTCCGCAAACCGGGTTGCAGAGGCGGAAACCATACTTTCCCGTATTCCCAGTACCGAAAGAAACGCAGAATGGTATTTCCTTATGGGCCACGTTATGGCACGCAAAAACTGGCTGGGAGAAGCCCGCAAGTATTTTGAGCAGGCCTGCAGAATGGATCCGTATAACGCAGAATACAGAAATACCCTTAACAATATGGCGTCCCATTCCACGGCAGGGGGATACAACACCTCTGCAAGCAATGACGATTGCGGCGGATGCGATCTGTGTACCGGTCTTTTGTGCGCCAACCTTCTTTGTAATTGCTGCCGATGAAACAAAAAATACTGAAACTTTCCGTGCTTTCCCTGTTTTGTGCCCTTTCTGTGGTGCTTATGCTGGTGGGGTGCGTAATACAATCTCTTGATCTTACGGTTGCGGTTGCCGCAGGACTTACGGTTGCGGTTGCCGTCATAGAATACGGGGCAGGCTTGGCAGTAATGCTGTATGCCGCCACGTCCGTTTTGTCCTTTGTTTTGCTTCCTGCAAAAACTCCTGCTCTGTTTTATGTGCTTATCGGCGGAATATACCCCATTATAAAGGCACTTTTGGAG
>JAGCNA010000071.1 GCA_017646185.1 Clostridia bacterium | reverse complement strand
CCCTTGACGGTCAGGTGGTAAACCCCGGTGGAAGTATTACCGGCGGCAGTGCTCATAAAAAAGCAGGTCTGTTTACAAGAGCTATGGATATCGACCGTCTTACCGCCGATATCAAAGCAAAAGGTACCGAAACCGAAAAGCTTGAAGCAGATATTGCAAACGTAGATTCGGCATATACCGCTCTTTGTGCTGATAAAAACGAGGCGGAAAAAGCATATAACTCCGTTTTGGCATTGCGGGGCGATTGTCAGCGAGAATGCGATGGTGCACAGGTAAGACTTGAAGAGGAAAACAACCATAACGAGGCCATCAAGCTTCAGGCTTCCCGTCAGGTTATGGATGCGGAAATTTCTCTTGCACAGGCAGAAAAACAGCTTGCAGAGGCAGAGGATAACCTTAATCTGGTCCGCGCCGATTGCGAAAAATGCACTTCCGACAGCGCCTTGGCAAAGGCAAATGAGCAAAGTGCGTTTGAAGAATGCAACCGTATCCGCGTTTCCCTTTATGAAAAGGCGTCTTCTTTCGACAGACAGAACGCTCATATACGCGCTCTTTCCGAAAAGAAGGAAAGTATACAAAACAGAATAGACGATATTACAGCTTCCGGCCATCAAGCGGAGCAAAACGCTCTGGAATCCGAAGCGTTGCTTGCGGAATACGACGTTAGAAAGCAAGGCTTTGAAGAAGAAGCGGAAAAATACAGAGAAAAGCTTAAAGAGCTTCTTGCATCTCGTGATGAATCCGAAAAGAGCGCTGTTACCATACGCAGTCTTGTTAAAGAAGCGCAAAACAAAAAAGAAGAGGCTTTGCGCAGATTTACCGAGCTTGAATCCAAGGGACAGAATCTTAACACGGATTACGATATGGTTTCCGCAAAGCTTTGGGATGAATATGAGCTTACCTATACCAACGCTTGCGCTTACAGACTGCCTGCGGAGCAGATGACATCTGCCGCAACCCGTGTGGCTTCTCTCCGCGCAAAGATACGCGCTATGGGTCATATAAACGTAAATGCAGTAGAGGAGTACAAAACCGAAAAAGAAAGGTTCGATTTCCTTACCGCGCAGACCGATGACCTTAATAAGACCCGCCGTCAGTTGGATTCCACTATTGAAAAGCTGTCCCGCACAATGAAGGACACCTTTATAGATTGCTTTGAACGTATCAACTCCGCTTTCGGCAGAACCTTCGCCGCTTTGTTCGGCGGCGGTTCCGGCAAGGTTGAACTGGAAGATCCAAACAATCCTCTGGAATGCGGAATAGATATTATTTTAAGACCTCCCGGAAAGAGCGTAAAGAGTATTTCTCTCCTTTCCGGCGGCGAGCAGTCTTTTGCCGCAATCGCATTGTATCTTGCTTTGCAGGAGATCAATCCTTCGCCCTTCTGTATTTTCGACGAAATCGAATCCGCGCTGGATGACGTTAACCTTGCAAAATTTGCAGATTATGTACGTGAGCACAGCGAATCCACCCAGTACATTCTTATTACCCACCGCCGCGGCACTATG
>JAGCNA010000070.1 GCA_017646185.1 Clostridia bacterium | reverse complement strand
TATTAAATTATCCTACGGAATTGTCGATATATTGACATCCGTTTCTTTTACTGTTAATAAAGGTGATAAAATAGGCGTTGCAGGTGTTAACGGAGCAGGAAAAACATCTTTATTTTCCATCATCTGCGGTACCCTCACCCCTACTTCGGGAAACGTATATATTTCAAAAGATACCAGTATCGGAATTTTAAAGCAGCAGAGCGAAAACGATTTCGCAGACGAAACTATTTTTCAGGTTGCGTTATCTGCTTTTTCCGATCTTTCCGAAATGGAAGCGAGACTCGATGTGCTAACAGCGGAATTGCATTCCGGAAAAGAACATGTTATAAAAGAGTTCACTGCATTATCAGATGTTTTCTCTTCCCGCGGCGGATACGACTATAAACAGCGGACGACCGCTATGCTCAACCGTTTCGGTTTCAGCGGAGAGGATTTGTCCCGACCCGCAAGATTGCTTAGCGGCGGACAGAAAACAAGATTGAATCTGGTTACCCTGCTCTTGCGTGAGCCGGACCTCATTTTATTGGACGAGCCTACTAACCATCTTGATATTTCCGCTATAGAATGGCTGGAAGGTTTTGTAAAACAATCCAAAAAAACCTTTCTCATCGTTTCCCACGACAGATATTTTCTTGACCGTGTAACAAACCGTACTTTGGAGCTTGAAAACGGTGTTTCCGCTATCTTTGACGGGTCATATTCCTTATTCCGTCAGAAAAAAGACAAACTGCGCGAAGACCAAATGAAGGCCTACCTTTTACAGCAAAAGGAAATAAAGCGTCTTGAGGCATTCATTGAACAGCAACGGCGCTGGAACAGAGAGAAAAATATAATTGCCGCAGAAAGCAGACAAAAAGCCATTGACAGAATGGTTAAGGTAGAACGTCCTCAGGATAAACCCAAATCCATAAAATTCTCTTTGTCTTCCACAAACACAAAAAGCTTTGATGTTCTGTCTGTAAGAGGTCTTTCGAAAAGCTTTCCCGGTCACAAACTGTTTAATGACCTGTCTTTTGAAGTAAAATACGGTGACAGATTGTTTGTTCTGGGTGAAAACGGTACCGGAAAATCAACACTTATCAAAATCCTTACCGGCAGAGAATATGCCGATTCCGGCGTATTTGAGCTCGGTTATAATCAAAAGATAGGATATTACGATCAGGAACAGCAGCTTTTGGACGAATCCTCCACTGTACTCGAAGAATTGTGGAGCGAATATACCAATCTTACCGCAACGCAAGTCAGAACAGAACTTGCAAAATTCGGCTTTATCGGAGATGACGTTTTCAAAAGCGTTTCCGTGTTGAGCGGCGGAGAAAAAGCCAGACTCTCTATCTGTAAAATGATAATGACCGGCGTTTCCCTGCTGATACTTGACGAGCCCACAAACCATCTTGATATGGCTTCAAAGGAAATGCTGGAAAATGCTTTGCGGGAATATGACGGAACAGTTATTGCGGTTTCGCACGACAGATATTTTATTTCCGCTTTGGCAACAAGAATATTGGAGCTGACCGCCAGCAACGGATATTCCTTCCATAAATGCGGTTACGATAAATATATAGAAGGAAAGAACTCACTCTCCGATATGGTCGGAAAAGCTTCTTCTGTAGGTTCTGCGACAGAAAGCAAACAAAATTACGAACAAGTTAAAAAGGATAAGAACAGAAAGCGTGCGATTGAAAGACGTCTTTCCCAGCTTGAAAAGCGTTCAGAGGAAATCGAGCTCGAGCTTGACGAATTATCTAAAAAAGAACAAGACAATTCCACAAACTACGAATTGCTGGCATCACTTTACGAAACAAAAACTACTCTTGAAGATGAACAGCTTTCGATTATGGAAGAGCAATTTTCACTTGAAGAAGAATATAAGAATTTTGCAGAATAAATAATTATTCTCCTTAATATGATTATAAGGAATAAAAATATTAAGGAGAAAAGTTATGTTTATTTACACTCTTAAAGCGACGAATATCAAGTTTTTTGCTGCTTTGGTGCTTTCTGCCGCAGTTCTTATTACCGTTGTAACCGTTATTCCCGAATATGATTCCGCTACCTTTGCCGCAGCCGCAAGTGCAAATTATTCGGGAATAAAAACGGAAGAAGACAGAATTGAATTTTTAAAAGGCTTCGGGTACGAAGTCGACCCCAACCCAATTGAAGTTGAAGACGTGGAGATTCCCACCGAATTCGACAGCGTATATACAAAATACAACGATATTCAACGTTCCCAAGGGCTGAATTTAAGAAAATACAGAGGAAAAACAGCCACACGCTACACATACCGCATTACTAATTACGAAAAATATGATGGCACCGTGCTGGCTTCCATTATTATTTATAAGAACAAGATCATAGCCGGCGATATATGCGGTGTGGATAACAACGGCTTTGTTCACGGATTTTCAAAGGACGGTAATTAAATAATGTCTGATGTTTATAATGAAAGAATTGATAAAATAATTTCTGCTATGGGGCTTATGTCCAGAAAAGACTGTTCCCGCGCGGCGCGAAACGGAAGAATTACAGTAAACGGTACCGTTACAAAGTTCGCCGATATAAAAATAACCAATAACGACGTTCTGTGTCTGGATGGAGAACAAATAATATATTCTAAACATATGTATGTTCTTTTGAACAAGCCGGAAGGATACGTGTGTGCCGCAGAGGACGGAAGATACCCCACCGTTTTTGAACTGCTTCCCAAAAACTATCTGAATCTGGGTTTGTTTACAGTAGGAAGATTGGATATGAACACCACGGGTGTCCTTATCATTACGAATGACGGTGAGCTTTCCCATAAGTTGTTATCACCCAAAAATAAGGTAATAAAAACCTACCGTGCAATTACTAAGTTTCCCGTTTCGGAAGAAGACATACGTGTTGCCGCCCAGGGAATACAACTTGATGACGGCGAAACCGCCCGTCCCGCAGAAATCACAGCAGTTGACGATCACACTTATGATATAAAGGTATTTGAAGGTAAGTTCCATTTAATAAAGCGCATCTTCCTGGCTTTACACAATCAAGTGAGGGAGCTTGAACGAATTGATTTTGCGGGAATAGACTGCCAAGACCTGGAAAAAGGCGAATGGAGATTTCTGGAAGAGCAAGAAATTAATGTATTAAAAGAGGCTGTAACACGTTAAACACCTATAATTTGTGTAACTATTATGCAAAATGTATAAAGTGAGGGCATAAATTTTGGGTATTTAATCACTTACATATTTCATATTTTTTTGGTATTATATCAAAAGAAATTAAAGAGGCAAAATGCCACCCTCAGGAGGTTCTAAATGGCAAGCGTATTATTTAAACATATTTATAAGAGATATCCCGGCGGAGTTACCGCTGTAAACGATTTCTCTCTCGAGATCAAGGATAAGGAATTCATCATCCTTGTTGGCCCTTCCGGTTGCGGTAAAACCACTACTCTTCGTATGATCGCAGGTCTTGAAGAAATCACCGAAGGCGAACTCTTCATTGAAAACAAGCTGGTTAACGACGTAGCTCCCAAGGACAGAGATATCGCAATGGTTTTCCAGAACTATGCTCTGTACCCCCACATGTCCGTATTTGAAAATATGGCATTCGGTCTTAAGCTCCGCAAGGTAAGAAAAGAAGAAATCAAAAAGAGAGTTGAAGAAGCTGCTCGTATCCTCGACATAAGCCACCTTCTTGACAGAAAGCCCAAGGCTCTGTCCGGAGGTCAGAAGCAGCGTGTTGCGCTGGGTCGTGCGATCGTTCGTGAGCCTAAGGTGTTCCTGCTTGACGAGCCTCTGTCCAACCTTGACGCAAAGCTTCGTGCAACCATGAGAACCGAGCTTACAAAGCTTCATAAGCGCGTAGGTACTACCTTCGTATACGTTACCCACGACCAGGTCGAGGCTATGACAATG
>JAGCNA010000069.1 GCA_017646185.1 Clostridia bacterium | reverse complement strand
TTCTTTAAGTCTGTCAAGTACTATACGGTATCCGTCGCTGTAATTAAGGCATTTGTTTACTCTGCTTATGGTAGCGGAGCTTGCGCCGGTATCCCGTGAAACGTCATTGTAATTTTTTCCTTTATCAAGCTGTTGAGCCACGAGAAATCTGAGCGAAAGGGCTTCAAGCTCTTTTATGGTGCAAATATCCTTAAAAAACTTTTCGCATTCCTCGGCAGTTTTTAAAGAAAGTATGGCTTTATACAAAGCTTCTGTTTCTTGATTATGCATTGATTTCATTACGCTTCACACCTTAAAAAAAGAATTTTTGCTATTTTAACACTTTAGTGCGCTAAAGTCAATACTAAAATATCATTATTGTGGTTTTAAACAATAATATTTTTAAAAAACAGTAAATAAAGTGGATTAAACATCTTGATTTTTTTCTGCATAAGAAATATAATAAGATGAAAAATTATTCAACGGACGGAAAAATTATGCGAATAGTTATAAAAATAGGAACGAGCACATTGGCTCATCCCACGGGGCATCTTAACATACGCCGAGTAGAGGAAATGTGCAAAATAATAAGTGATATGAAAAACGCAGGCAATGAAGTTATACTTGTGTCTTCAGGTGCTATCGGAATGGGCGTGGGTAAATTGGGACTTTCCTGCCGTCCTTCGGATATTCCCACAAAGCAGGCTGCGGCATCGGTGGGTCAATGCGAGCTTATGTATACTTATGACAGAATCTTCAGCCAGTATCATCATACGGTTGCACAGCTTTTGATTACGGGTGAAGACGTAAAGAACGAAACACGGCATAATAATTTCAACAATACATTGGAAAGATTGCTGGAACTCAATGCAATTCCTGTAATTAACGAAAACGATACCGTTGCCACAGAGGAAATCGTTATCGGCGATAACGATACCCTTGCCGCTATTGTTGCAAGCTCTGTCAAGGCAGATAAACTGATTTTACTTTCGGATATCGACGGTCTGTATACCGCAGATCCCCACACGGATCCTCAAGCAAAGCTTATTCCTTTTGTTCATTGTATAGACGATAAGCTTTGCGCCCTTGCGGGCGGTACCGCATCGGGTCAGGGGACGGGCGGTATGGTAACCAAGCTTCAGGCGGCAAAGATATGTATGGATTGCGGCTGTGAAATGATAATCACAAACGGTAACCACCCGGAAAATCTCTATGATATTCTGGACGGAAAGACCGTAGGCACCACTTTTACGGAGAGAAAATAATGTTAAATTTATTCATTTCGGCAAAGGAAGCAAAGCCTCTTGTTTCCGCCTTGACCGAAGAGCAAAAAAATACAGCACTTAAAGAAATGGCGTTTGCTTTAAGAGAAAACGCAAAGGATATTCTTTTAGCAAACGAAGCGGATATCAATGCGGCAGAGGGCAAGATCCCCAAGGTTATGCTTGACCGCCTTATGCTGGATAATTCCCGTATAGAAGGAATGGCAAAGGGCATAGAAGAGGTAGCCTTGCTTCCCGATCCCGTGGGGCATATTCTTGATACTTACACAAGGCAGGACGGTCTGCAGATCCAGAAAGTTTCCGTGCCTGTGGGCGTTATCGCAATAATTTACGAAAGCCGCCCCAACGTTACCAGCGATGCCGCCGCGCTTGCGTTAAAAAGCGGCAACGTATGTATACTCCGTTCGGGTAAAGAAGCATACAATTCCGCAAAAGCAATAGTAAACGCTTTGAAAAAAGGTCTTGCAAAGGCAGGCGTAACGGAAAATGCGGTTAACCTTGTTTCCGACCCTTCAAGAGAAAGCGCCAACGCACTTATGACTGCCAACGGATACGTTGATATGCTTATCCCCAGAGGCGGTGCGGGACTTATTAACGCCTGCGTACGTCAGGCAACCGTTCCCTGCATTGCCACCGGCACGGGAATATGCCATATTTACGTTGAAAAAAGCGCAGATACCGACAAGGCTTTAAAGATAATTGAAAACGCAAAAACAAGCCGTCCCAGCGTTTGTAACGCCATGGAGGTCTTGCTGGTGGACGAAGGCGTTGCCCCCGAATTTTTGCCCCGTTTACGCAAGATTTTGGTAGATGACAGAGCTGCCGCCGGACTTGTTCCCGTTGAACTCAGGCTGTGTGAAAGATCAATTAACATCATAGACGGCTTACCTGCGGGAGAAAATGATTTTGATACCGAATTTTTGGATTATATTCTGGCGGTAAAGGTTGTAGAAAACGTAAAAGAAGCCGTCCAACACATATCTGCCCATTCTACGGGCCACAGTGAAGCTATTATATCCGAAGATAAGCAGGCGCAGACGTTTTTCGCCGGTTCTGTTGACAGCGCCGCAGTCTATGTAAATGCTTCCACCCGCTTTACAGATGGCGGTGAGTTCGGCTTGGGGTGCGAAATGGGAATTTCCACGCAAAAGCTCCACGCAAGAGGGCCTATGGGACTTAAAGAGCTTACCACGTATAAATATATAATTCGTGGAGAAGGACACGTAAGATAAAGGAGAACAGTATGAAGTACGGTTTTATCGGTTGCGGTAATATGGGAAGCGCAGTGGCTTACGCTCTTTCCAAAAACACCGTTGATTTTGCGGTTACCGACCGTTCCGGCAAAGCAAATGCCACGGCGCAAAGCATTGGCTGTAAGTATACGGATATAAACACTATTGCCCGTGAATGCGAAAATATATTTCTGTGTGTTAAACCTCAGATGATGGGAGATATGCTTGCGGGAATTTCTGAGATACTTAAAGAAAAAAAGCCGGTTCTGATAACAATGGCGGCAGGTCTTACCACCGAAAAAATATGTGAAATGGCAGGAGTACAGCTGCCCGTTATCCGTATAATGCCCAACACTCCCGTGCTGCTGGGAAAAGGTATAGTTCTGTATTGCGGAAACCAATTGGTTTCGGAGGAACAATTAAATGATTTCGTTTCCGACTTAAGCCATGCGGGACGGCTCGATTATTTACCGGAAACACTTTTTGATGCGGCTACCTCCTTAACGGGATGCGGTCCCGCTTATGCTTATATGTTTATAGATGCTCTTGCGGATGGCGCGGTTTCCTGCGGTGTTCCCAGAAAAAAAGCTATCGAATATGCGGCAAACGTACTTATAGGTGCGGCGGAAATGGTTTTATCCACAGAAGAGCATCCTGCCAAATTAAAGGACAACGTGTGTTCTCCCGGCGGCAGCACTATAGCTGGTGTAAGAGCGCTGGAGCAGAAGGGCTTCAGAGGCGCTGTTGTGGATTGCATTATAGCGGCAAATGAAAAAAACAAAGAATTAGGTAAAATCAACTGAGGAGTTTAAAATATATGAAAAACATAGATTGGTCCAATATAGGATTCGGATATATCAAAACGGATCTTCGTTACGTATCAAATTATAAAAACGGTGAATGGGATGAGGGATGTCTTACAGAAGACGCCAACATTACCATGAGCGAATGCGCCTGCGTACTTCAGTACGCGCAGACCTGCTTTGAAGGTCTTAAAGCGTATACCACCGCAGATGGAAAGATCGTTTGCTTCCGTCCCGATCTTAATGCTGCAAGAATGGCAGATTCCTGCCG
>JAGCNA010000068.1 GCA_017646185.1 Clostridia bacterium | reverse complement strand
CATAAGCGACGCAGTTTCCGTTTTGAAATAATTTAAAACCAATACAGTAAACACCCCAAGGAGCGCTCCTTGGGGTGTTTTGTTCTTCGGGTGAATTTTTGCGGTAAATTTTATTGCGTTAACGTATCGGAAATTATTCTTCTTTTTTCCGCTTTCGCTTTTTCGGTATAGGCGAGGTAGTCTTCCTCTGCTTTTTCAAGCTCATTTTCCTCGCATTTACCTCTTGTATATCTCGCCAGTATAAGCACAAGCGACGCTATTTTTTCTTCTCCTTCCAGTCTGAGCAGCTCTTGCTTGTTGCGTTCTGCTTTTCGCCGTTCAGCATCCTCTCTCGCCTTGTTTAACGCCCTTTTCAAAAAGGAACACACAAAGACAGACACGAACCCACCGGCAGATAAAAACGCCATCAGAGCTTCTGCAAGGCTTTCAAACATTATCAGATCTCGTAAATCAGATATGCAATAGCGTCAAACAGATCAGCCAACCGCTGTGTCAGATTTGTCAGCAGGGGTATCAGTCTGCTCACGGTTTTTCTCCTTTAGCTGTCTGTAAAGATTATCGGTATATACGCTTGCGGCGGCGCACAGCACTCCCTGAGTGATACTGGCGAATATCATAGAAAGTACCTGCTGCGTACCCGTAATGGTGTTTGCTGAAAATATCCACAGCCCTGCAAGCAAAATTCCCGCACCGCCCAAAATAAAGGGTATCTTCCAATCCTTTATACGGCTGTTTTTTATTACCGCACCCAACACGTACAGTATGGGAATAAGTACGTATAGCTCTGCGGAAATGTATTCGGTGTAATCCATAGTGTTAACTCCTTTTAAGATTTATTCTGACCAAGCTTGATTTCGTTTTCCGTGTTTCTTCTGGCGGCTACGATATCCAGATACTCCTCGGTCTTTTCGTTGTTAAGCCCAAGCATTAAGCAGGCTTCGTAAAACTGGTCCATAGTTTCGCATCGGGTATATACGTAGTCCATCTTTTCCATATACGCATGCTTTTCCGCATATTCATTGCGGTCATCGTAATCGGTAAACAAAATCTTTGCCAGACTTTTTGCTCTGCTGTAGGCTTTATCGTGGTACAATTCCGCTTGGTTTACAATGGTTGCCGTCTTTGTTCCCGTTTCGCTCATAGCCGTATATCCCAAAGCGTCAAGCACGAAAATTACTTTATCCATACATTCATCGGTAAGATTATATCTGGAAGTAAGCTTTTCAAGATAGTTTCGGATATTAAGATTATGCTCCGCCTTGCTTATCTTTCCGCCGGAACCGTAACGCTTTACAATTGCAGACGCAAGCTGGTATGCGCTCATGTTGGGGGTGAATACAATTCCGTCGCCGTCTGTATCGCCGTCATCCGTGCCCAGGGCGTCGCCGCCCAAGGTTACGTCACCGTATTTAATTTTGTTGTCTGCCATTTCCTGCGCCAGCTTCTGCAGCTCCTTCCTTGCGGTTATGCTGTCCTTGGCGTAATCGGCATCAAGCTTTCCAAAGTATTCGTTTTTGCTTTTATTAAGCTGGGAAAGCCCTTCGCTATGCTGTTTTGCAAGGGAAGACAGGGTGTTGTTAAAGCTAATATCCGAATTAAGCCTTGCCTGCGCACTTTCTCCCGAAAAGGAAAGACCTCTGGAAGCAAGAAATTCTCCCGTGTTTTTTTCGTCTGTAAGCTTCTGTGCCGCCGCTTGGTTTTTCTTTTCCTCGTAATCCTTGTTTAAGCTTTCAACAGATTCCTTGTGCTGTTTTTCATAGTTTGCTTTTGCATTGTTATAAAGCTGTGTAAGGGCTGCGGAGGTGCCGTAGCTCTTTTCCAGTTCTTTTTTTGTTTGTTCTACAAGCTCGCTGTAGTTCATCTTTCCACCTCCTTGTTTTTTATCTTAAAGGTAATGCTCTTTATATCTGCTTTGCGGGTTTCGTGGGTAGAAGATACAATTATCTTTGCGGCTGCTACTCTTTTTATTTCTGTCCTGAAGAAAAATCTCCGCAAAAGGCTGTTGTTTCTGTCCACGCTCACCGTCTGGGAATTCATTATCTGACCGATCTCGTTGGGGTTTGCCGTTACGGTAATGTCGGTGCCGTTTTCGTTATCCGCATCAATAATTACGGATAAAAGATCAAATTTATTTCCCTTTGCTCCGAAATTCGTTACGGGTGTGCACCAGTAGGCGGTAATAGCACCGCTTTCGTCTTGGGTAAGCTCCTCCGAAAAATAGTGCAGTTTGCCTTCTTTGTTAAGCCAGTACAGTCTTCCCGGTATTTCGCAAAACTGTATTGCGTCTATACCGTCATATCTGTACCAAACCTGTGTTTTGTAATTATATATGTAAAGCCCGTAGGGCGTGGAAAAATATAATTCTCCCGTAGACTGTCTGTCATAAATACAGCAGTTGTCGGCGTTGCCGGTTTCAAGTATACGTTTTACGGTTTCGCTTATAGGTCCGGAAAAGCATACTGCGTTTCTTTCGTCCTGCACCGTGGTGGATATCCAACGGTTAAGTCCGTCATCGGAAAGGGTAACGGGAGTATTGTCTATCACCGCAGAGCTTCCCTTAATAAGGTTTCCTTTTTCAAAATTAAGGTTGTAAACGGGGAATGAGGGGTAGTAATTTCCCAAAGCGTCGGTTCGCAGTTCGCAGTAAGAATAATATGCTCTGTCTTCGGTGAAAATGAGCTGTCGGTCATATTGCTGAACCATATCGGTTATGGTAGATGCGCCTATTACCGTGTAATTGGTTTCGGGGAAATATTCTGCGCTGGGAAGCCCGTTTGCCAGCTCGGAATAAAAACGGTAATTGGGGTAATCGGGATTACCGTAAAGAAATACTCTTGTGTCCGTGTTACCGCCGAAATTCATACCGTCGGTACAGCTTGTAATGGTTTTTGCCTTTGCGGTAGATGCCTTTTCCCAGCATATTTCAAGGTTATTAAGTCCCTTTTTAGGAATACTTCCCTGGGTGAAAGAAACGGTGCCGTTTTGTGTATCTGCCGTCCAGCCTTCGGTTTCGTTTCCGTCTGTCTTTACCCACAAAACCGAATCTATATCCTTTTCTCCCAGAGTATATACGGTTGACGTACCGTCTGCGGAAAATTGCATACGCTTTTTGCCGGTAAGCATATTCACCTTTTCAAAAAGCGTTCCGCTTCCGTCGGGATTACACGAAACCGCCACCAAGGGAATATAGGGTGAAACCAAATTAAAAATATTGTTTTCGTACTTAAAGTAACCGGAATTACACAAAAAATATACTGCGTTACCAAACCCGAAAATGTGGTGGCACTTACCTGCGGTAATGTTTATGGTAACGAACGAATCTGTTTCAAAATCGTATTTGTATATTCTCGTTCCGGCGCACACTATAAAATGAAGTATACCGTTTACGTATCCCCGCCACATACGGTAAACGCTTCCGTTAAAACTACTGTTGGAAAGCTTGCTTCCGCACCGCTTTTTAAGGCTTCCGTCCTCACATACCTTAAAATTATTCATATCCGGCGAAAGAGAGGGATTGTGGGAAAAACCGTTTCTTTCGTCAAGACCTCCGAATTTATTTATAGTCAAAAGTCCGTTTGCCATCAGTACACCTCGGTTACGGGATGAATTTTTGCCTTGCTAGCTCTTTGCATATTTCGGTAAGCATTGCGGTATCTGTTTTCCATAAGTTGAGATAACGCAGGGTCCTCATCACAGCAAAGATACGCCGCCACTCCGAAAGGCAGTACGGATACCGCCAAGGTTTGGTTATATTCGATTATATCGCTCAGCTCGCCTATAACGGGCGCATTTTTGTTTTTTCGGTTTTCAAGCAGGTCGTTTAGCGGCGCACATTCCGCAAGACAGATGTTTATAATATTCAAAGCCTTTGTTCTCATATCCTTGCAATTATCCGGCAATTCGCCGTTTGTTTTACGCAAATCCAAAAGATCAAGGGCAATTTCAAAAAGTTTTTCTCCTGTCATAACTTCACCTCGTTAAAGGAGCGTGTCTTTTTGGGACACGCTCCTTTTGTATAAAGATCAGGCAATCGCGTTGCCGCCGTCGGTTACGGGTACGTCTACCAGCTCTTCGGGCTTGATAACCTTTGCACCGAACACGATTCTGCCGCGCACAGCGGAATCAAAGGAATTTTCCAGTCTGTCGATATACTGGATATCCAGCACCTGCTCTGCGTATGCGATAGCGGAATAAGAACCTGCCATCAGATGCACGGTGCCGTTGTCATCAGCGGCAAGCTGGTTGGAAACGTAAAGATCACAGCCAAGCTCATCGGTAAAACCGATAGTGCCGCTGCCGTTAACACCGTTGTTTATCTGGAATTTGATTCCCGCAAGCATAAGCTTGGTCTTAACGAAGGGAGGCACCACGATCCAGATTCTGCCGTCCTGCACGTTCTTTGTTTCCAGAATTTCCTTAACCTCGCCGATCAGCTGAAGCACGTTTGCGGGGGTAACGGACTTGGCATCATCAAAATAATTGTCTGCCTGCTCGTAAAGACCGAAAACGTATGCGTCAACCTCCTTCTTAAGATTATAGGAAGCACGCTTTGCCTGAGAATCCTTAAGACCGAGAGAGCTTCTCAAAGCTTCAAGGTCTGCCACCTTAAAGGAAAACGCCTTGTCCTGATCAATTCTCAGAACGGTTGCGGAATCCTGAATATCCTCGTAGGTTACGGTGCCTTCGTAATCATATACGGTAGGGTCGTTAAGACCTACGAAGGTTACGCTGTCGCCGCGGTTTTTAATATCTCCCACAAAGGAAGTGTTGCATATACGGTTCGCAAGGAGGTTATCCTCGTTTGTACGCATTATTTCTGCGGAAATTACCTTTTCGATACTGTTGTAATTAGACATTTTTCATTTTCTCCTTTTAATTTTTTAAAGTTTCCAGTTCTTAATGGAACGTATAATATGTTTAAAATTCTTTTTAACGTTTTCGTCCGACATATCTTCCACCTGCTCGGGGGTGAAGGTCTGCTCGGTATCCGCTTCTTTGCCGGCGGGAGCGCTTCTGCGCTGGTTTTCTTCGTTTACATAATGTGCCTTTGCGTCGTTGTTTTGGGTCTTGCAAAGATACAAAGCGTATGCGGCGGAAAGGGAAGTGCCGCTTGCCACCTCGTCCCACACCTCGTCGGGAATATCTGCGGGAAGCACATCGGGAAACAGCTTTTTGAATTTTTCCACGTCCTTGTTAACTGCATCGGATTGCTTTTTTGTGTGCCTTTCCGCCTTTATGGCTTCAAGCAGTTCTTCTGCCGTGGTGCCTTCCTCCTTTGCCATTTCGGTAATCATTGTCAAAATATCCTGTTCTTTCATAAAACCTCCGTTTGTATACTTTCTATAAGCTCTTTTTTGCGGGGAATAATGTTTTCGGGCAACCGTTCAAGGTATTGCTTGGTGTTAATAAGTCCCATTTTAAGCAGATTGTCCAAAGTGTTTACTGCGGTTACCTCCGACCACCAGCCGGAGGCACCCACGTCGATATTACACTCAAACAACGCCTCTCTGTAGTGTGAAAAGGGGAAGGCCTCGTACTCACCGCCTTGGGTGGGCAAAAGTCTTTCGTCCGCATAATAGGCAAACATAAAGTTAAGCCATATAAGACCTATATCTTCGATAAATTGGTAAAGCGCTCTTCTCACGTTTTCAAGGGGCTGTGCAGACGCCTGCTGCAACGCAATGATAGCAGAGGTGTTGTCGGCTCTTTCACTGCCCAAAGCAGAATCCGTCGCCCCCAGAAAATCCTTTGTGTGGCTTATCGCCATATTTATAACGTCCAGCATACCGCTTTGCATACTTCCGCTGTTAAGCACCGCCGCCACGTTTTCAATAGGGCCGTTTACAGCCACCGCCTCGCCAACCTTGTTGGACCAATCCTCAATAACCGTGGAATCGTATATCACTTTGGAAAATGCGGTGTCCATCATATGCTTCATAACCATGGCATAGCCCTTGTTTATAAATATCTGGTTATCAACAAGTCCCGTTCCCACGGCGCGTCCGTGCCAGCTGTTTTTCACTCTGGTCCAGCTGAAGTACGCCAGAGGATACAAGGTAAGCCCCGTGTCCGTATCGCCGATAATAACGGTATCCTTAACCGATTTTCTGTACATCACCTTGCCATCGTCGTTTTTCCACAGCTTTATAAGGGTTACGCACTTTGTGTTTTCCAGCTCCTTTTCCGACATATCCCCCGCAAAACCGTCGGTGTCGCTGTCGGGAACAATAAGTGCGATATTTTCTTTTGAAACTCCCGCTTTTTCCGCCTGCTTGCGAAGCTCGCTTACAAGCTCTCTGCCGGAAATAAGTATATATGGCTGTGTCTGCACGGAAACGCTGTTGGGATTACCGAAGAATACGTTGGTGTTATCAATAAGCACCGTCTTAAAATCCCCCGTATACGCCTGACCGGTCTTTACGGAAGGATCCCAATAAGTGTAGGCAACGGCATCTCCCGTAACCGCCGCATCGTAAAGGGAATCGGAAATAAGCTTATCCATCTTAAGCTTTTCCCAGCGGTTTTCGGATACGCTTTTAAGAGTTTCGTTTATCCTTTCCTCTTCTTCGATAGAAAGCCTGGGAAGGGGAGAGGCGTACCGAAAATTCATTTTAACAGCGCTGGAAGCGATATTGGAAATGTAGTAATCGATAATCCGTTTAAAGAAATTGAAAACCGGTGTGGGCAATCCCGAAGCGGCTACGCCCGTCCATTGGTCGCCGCGGTAAAATCTTTCGTTGGTATCCACCTCGTCGTACAGACCGATCGAACGGTTGTATTCCTTGCCTTTTTCATACAGCGCCCACTCCTCTGTATAGGCTTTTTGCTTTTTGAATTTCATTTTATCTCCTAATCGTATTGTATAATTCCGTCGTAGCCCTCGTTTCTTTGCGGTGATTCAAAGGAATACAGACTTCTTCGGAATTTGGGTGTGATCTTGCTTTTTGCCGTAGGCTCTCTGGACATAAGGGCATATCTTAAAGCCTCGGGTGCGTGGGTAATGTCATGGGGCTGTGAAGAAGCATCCTCCCGCACCTTTTCGTCAAACCGTAAAAGGGGCAGACAGCGTATCAGCTCGGCACAGCTGTGGGATATGGCAAGACGGCTTTTCCCGTCTTTCGGGTTAAGATATTCTCTTACCGCACGCCAACCGGGTATACGGGCGTTATTTGCCTTAATAAGCCCCTTTAATCCGTTTGAATTAAGAATATCAAACCCGCTTTTACCGCTTTCCTGCCTTCTGTTCCAAAGGTCGGGTGAAGCAACGGTATAACGTATTTTTTCTTCAGCAGGTGTACGGGCGCAAATCTCTGCGGCGGCTTGGGATAATATCAGATTCGGTGCGTTGAATTCTCTGTATACGGTAATGTTTCCTTTACCGTCTGCGGCGCACCACAAACAGCTCGTCATATCCAGACCGTAATCAAGGGCGCGGAACAGAAAAGCGTTTTTGGGTATAACCGCATCTCTTACCACGTGTATTCTCGGATCAAATTCGGGGAAAAACGCCCCTTCAAAAGCATCCCAATCGCCGTAAAGCATGGCTCTTTTTCTTGCATCGGGCAAGGCAGATAGGGCGTTTACGTAATCGGGGTCGTTCTCAGTAAGATATTTGTTATCGAATACAAGACTTTGAATAAAGCGGTAGTCTGCGGGGTTTTCTCCGTCGCGGTACAGCTTGTCGATAAACAGCCGCTTCACCCAATCGTGTCCCACTCCTCCGGGGTTGCAGGTAAAATACATTCTGGGGCGGAACTGTTCTTTCATATTACCCGAATATCTGTTGCATTCCGTAAGACATTGGAACTGAAAATAGGTAAAATGGGTAGCTTCCTCCATACCTATAATCTCGTAAGCCTGACCTTGGTATTGCAAAACGTCCTGCTCTCCGTCGCAATACCCAAGCTTTATTCTCGAACCGTTGGGGAACAAAAATTCCTTTTTGGTTTCGCTGTATACCGCCGTATCAGCCAGCATTTTCAGAAGCGGCACAATATGGTTATCCCTTAATTCTCCCAAAGTGCGCCGCAGCAAGAGTATTTGTATACCGGGATGCTTTAAAGCAAGGAGTACAAATTTTGTACGCATCGCCCAGCTTTTTCCGCCGCCTCTTGCGCCGCCGTATGCGGTATATCTGTGCTGTGAGTTAAAGAAATCCTCCTGCTTTTTGTTTGGGCGCAGGGTTATTGTCAGTTGCCCCATTTTCCTGCTTCTCCTTTTAATATCACCGTGCTTTTTTCCGAACTATCGCCAAAGTCCGGTTTGTCCTTGTATGAATGGTTGTTTTTCATATCAAATACAAAAACAGCCGCCGGGATTTTCCCTTTAAAAGCAAGCTGTTTTTTAATAAAAGCTATTCTGTTCATTGCCCGTGAAACCGCGGGCGAATATTTTTTATCCGACATCATTTCAAAAATATCGGATCGTGTGCAGGAGAGAAAATCTGCCAATGCCTCAACGTCTGCCACTTCTTCCGTGTGTTCGGGCAGATATTGGGAAAAATAGCAATTAATCCTTTCCGCACACTCTTCAGGGCATGAAAAAACCGCCTTGTAGGGCGGCTTTCGGTTATTTGGTTTGTTCTGACTCACAAAAGTCATTTTTTCTCCTTGCTGGTAAAAATGTAGATCTTGCTGGCGATATAATTAATAATAAGGCACAGCACGGAAGATACTACCGTGGCGATAAGGGAAGCATAGGGCAGGAATGAAAGCAGTGCGGGTAAAAATGCCATAAAGATCATATCCAGCAGCATCACCGCTATGCGTGTAACAAAAAAGAGTACACTCTCCTTTGAAACCGCCGCCGCGGATTTATTTTTGCTGTCAAACACCCAGATGCGGTTGGGAAGGTATGCAAAGGCAATTCCGGCAACGTTTTTTACAACAGTCGATACCGTATCGTTTAAATCCAAAAGGTAAAACGCTACCCAGAACGCCAGTATGGATACCAGAGTTGTTAAGCCGCCCACCACAAGATATTTTCCTTTTTCGGTGCAAAACAGCAAGTTAAAGATCTTTTTCATTTTAAATATTTCTCCGTACGTCGCTTTTAAGTAAGTGGCACGGAAAGCACTGTGTTTCTTTACCTCACGTAAATCATTATAACACGCACTTTCCCAAATTTCATCTCAATTTTGTCCCGTATTTATATTGTATATTGCACAAAAACGGCATATACCGTTTGTGCACATCGCTGTCAAACCAATATATCGCCGATAATTGCGTTGGATATCCAGAATCCGTCCTCGGTCAGCTTCAGCCTGCCGTCCGTGTATTCCGCATATCCTGCGTCTATATACTTTTTAATCTTTTTTGCCGTTTCTTCGTCTGCTTCAATTCCCTCGGCAAGACGGAGTCCCAGCATTATTTTTTCTTCAACCGCATCTTTTTCGGTAATCTGCTCCATATATCCCGTGTAGTTAAAGCGGTACCCTGCGGCATAGCTGTGGCTTCCGTGGCCGCAGCCGATATATTCTCCGCCCTTCCAATAATTTATATTGTGGCGGGATTCTTTTCCCGGCAGACAGTAGTTGGAAACCTCATAGTGAATATATCCCGCTTCCTTCAGCATGTGGCATATAAGCTTGTACATGGCGTATTCCGTGTTTTCATCCGCCTTTTGTACGTTTGCCGCATAAAAGAAGGTGCCGTGCTCAATGGAAAGGGGGTAAAGGGATATATGGTCGGGCTGTAATTCCAGCATTTTGCGTACGTCCGCTTCCACCATCTCCAAAGTCTGGTTCGGCAGAGCAAACATCAGATCGCAGGAAATATTGTCAAATCCCGCTTTTCTGGCTTCCTTAAATGCTTTAACCGCATCTTCCGCATCGTGAATACGTCCCAAAATCCTTAAAGATTCGTCGTTGAGAGATTGAACGCCCATAGAAAGACGGTTGAACCCCGCTTCCTTCATTTGCTTTAAAAACTCGTAGTTTACGGTTTTGGGGTTAACCTCGCAGGTTATTTCCGCATTTTCGGGGATTTGGAAAATTTCTTTGGCGTACTGAATAAGCCCCGTAAGTCTGCTTATTCCGATAACGGGAGGAGTCCCGCCGCCGAAATACACCGTTTCCGCTACGGGACGCAGATGGGATGCATATAGCATATCCGTCTTTACTCTTTGGTATTCGAAATCCAATTCGTCGTCATCAAAGCTATCGCTGGAAACAAAGGCGCAATAGGGGCATTTATTTACACAAAAGGGAATATGAACGTAAATACTACTCATCGTCCAATTTAAGCACAGCCATAAACGCTTCCTGAGGTACTTCCACGGTACCGAAGGTGCGCATACGCTTTTTACCTTCCTTCTGTTTTTCAAGCAGCTTTTTCTTTCTGGTAATATCGCCGCCGTAACATTTGGCAAGTACGTCTTTTCTCATAGCCTTTACGGTTTCACGGGCAATGATCTTTCCGCCGATCGCCGCCTGAACGGGAATTTCAAACAACTGGCGGGGAATGTGGTCTTTTAGCTTTTCGCATATTTTTCTCGCTCTTGCGTACGCCTTGTCCGCGTGTACGATAAAGGAAAGTGCGTCAATAACGTCGCCGTTCAGCAGTATATCCAGCTTAACAAGCTTGGAAACCTGATATCCGTTGGGCTCGTAATCCAGAGAAGCGTAGCCTCTCGTGCGGGATTTAAGGGAATCGAAGAAATCGTAAACAATCTCGTTAAGCGGCATATCATAGTGCAGTTCAGCTCGGTCGGTATGAATATACTTCATATCTATAAACGTACCGCGTCTGTCCTGACAAAGCTCCATAACCGCACCCACGTATTCGGGAGGAGTTATTATGGATGCCTTTACAATAGGTTCACGGGTGGTTTCAATTTCTTCAGGGGCAGGGTAGTTGGTAGGGTTGTCTATCATCACAACCTGTCCGTTTTTAAGGGTTATTTCGTATATAACGCTGGGTGCGGTGGTAATAAGGTCAAGGTTAAATTCTCTTTCAAGTCTTTCCTCAATAACGTCCATATGCAAAAGACCAAGGAAACCGCATCTGAAACCAAATCCCAAAGCAATAGAGGTTTCGGGTTCGAACACAAAGGAAGCGTCATTAAGCTGCAACTTTTCAATAGCGTCCTTAAGATCGCCGTATTTCGCTCCGTCTGCAGGATAAATGCCCGCAAAAACCATAGGCATAGCTTTTTTAAATCCGGGCAGGGGAGTGGGGGCAGGGTCATCTGCGGAAACGATAGTATCGCCCACCTTAGTATCTGCAATATTTTTAATGCTGGCGGTAAGATAACCTACCTCGCCTGCGTAAAGACGATCTCTCGGTTCAAGGGAAAAAGCAGACATGGTGCCCACTTCCACTATATCAAACACAGCGCCGGTGTGGAACATTTTAACCTTGTCCCCAACGCCTACACTGCCTTCGTTTACTCGGAAATATACTATAACGCCCTTGTAGGAATCGTAGAAAGAATCGAATATAAGCGCCTTAAGAGGTGCGTTAACATCCCCCGTAGGTGCAGGTACGTCCGCAACCACTCTTTCCAGTACGTCTTTAATGTTTGTACCCATTTTTGAGCTTATTTCGGGTGCGTTGTCTGCGGGAATACCTATTATCTCTTCCAATTCATCCTTGGCACCCTGAATATCCGCAGAGGGAAGGTCTATCTTGTTAATAACGGGAACTATCTCCAAGTCATTATCAATGGCGAGATATGCGTTTGCAAGTGTCTGCGCCTGTATGCCTTGGGTGGCATCAACTATAAGTATAGCCCCCTCACACGCCTTGAGAGAACGGGAAACCTCGTAGGTAAAGTCTACGTGGCCCGGAGTATCAATAAGGTTCATGGAATAAGTGTTGCCGTCGTCTGCCTGATAATCAAACCGTACGGCGCGGGCTTTAATGGTTATTCCACGTTCTTTTTCAAGATCCATATTGTCAAGCATCTGCTCGCCAACCTCACGGGCGGAAACCGCGCGGGTATGCTCAAGCAAACGGTCGGCAAGGGTACTTTTGCCGTGGTCTATGTGAGCTACTATAGAAAAATTTCTGATTTTGCTTATATCGTACATAAATTAATATCTTCCTGTCATTTTTTACTTTCCGAAAGAAGCAGCAGCTTTTTCTTGGGAATATCAAAGGAAACGGTAGAAAACTTTCCGCCGTCTTCTCCGTCCAGCGTCCAGCCGGATTCGGAGGGAATGGTAAGCTCTGCTTT
>JAGCNA010000067.1 GCA_017646185.1 Clostridia bacterium | reverse complement strand
TTGCAATAGTTTTTTATAAAAACCTCTTTTCTTTTTGTTTAAGGTATGGTAAAATAGCGATACCGAGGTGAAAAATGTTGAAAGCAATAGAAGTTCTTGAAAAATTGAATTATTATTCCGGTGCCACTCTTGTTCAGACCGTAGATACCCTGAAAGCGGGTAGCGATGATAAAGAAACAAGCAAGGTTGCCTTTTGCTTTACTGCGACAGCAGACGTTATAAAAGCGGCAAAAGAGTGGGGAGCAGACGTTCTTGTAACCCACGAGCCCACATATCATGACCATTTTGACAATTTCCGTGAAAGCGAGGTTGCCTGCAGTAAAAGACAGCTGCTCGAATCCACGGGAATGACGGTATACCGCTGGCACGATCATCCTCACGCGGCACTGCCCGACGTTATTCACGCAGGATTTCTTGAAGCATCCGCTTTGAACGGCACGTTGGACGGGCGTTTTTTCATTCTTGACACTCCCATGACATCCCGTGAGATAGCAAGCGAAATAGAGAAAAACTGCGGCATAAAGCACGCCCGTATTATCGGCGCGGCGGACACTGAATCCAAAAAGATCGGAATGTGCCTGGGCGCTTGCGGAGATATGGTGTTTAATATTATCCGCGATACCGATTGCGAGGTTGTGATCGCAGGGGAAATATGCGAATGGCGTGAAGGATGCTTCACCCGTGATGCGGCACAGCTTGGATTCAACAAATCCATTATCCTTTTGGGACATTGCGCCAGCGAGCGTGACGGAATGAAGTATCTTGCTGATATATGGAATACTATGTGCCCTGATATACCCGGACGATACTTTGAAACCGGTGAACTTTTTACTTATACGGAGGATAATCAGTAAATGAAAAAAATAACATCGTTTTGCGTTGCGTTGGTGCTGACACTCCTCTGCGTGCTTCCCGCTTCCGCTTCCCACACAAATCCTTGTACGGGCAACCACAGCTATACCGGCTCCGGCACGCCCACTACTCCTACGGGTGCCTTTTCGTTTGACCCCGAGGTGCAGGAATACTGGACAAAAAGCGGTGAAGTGATCACCCTTACAATGACGGTTAATGACGTAAACAGCACTATACAGCAGGTTGGCGCTATTATCGTTTCCTTCAAGCTTTCATATAATTCCAATGCCGTAACCTTTATCGATCCTGCCGATGAAAGCGCAGGTTATGATATGCTGAGCAAGCTTCCCGGCGGCAATACCGATGCCGCAAGAAAAGACTGGGAAAAGGGAACCGAGGTAACGGCGGTTAAGGACAACCGCGGAAACGATCTGGTTAACGTTATTGCGGAATCCAACATAGGCGTTACCAAAGGCAAGAGCGATTATGCCATAACCGGTGACGGTCAGTTTGTTATTCAGCTTAAATTTAAAGTTAATTCCGGCTGGACGGGAGACGTAACCTTCAAAACCGTTACCGTAGCGTCTACCAGCAACGAAAAAATACCCAAAGAATATGCCGGCGCAGGCTTTACACGCAACGTAAAGAGCTATACACAGCTTTTGGCAAATTCCTCTCTTTCCGGAGATTGGACTGTATTGAAGGAGCCTACCTGCTCCGAAAAAGGACTTGCAGAGCTTCGCTGTAAGATTTGCGGCGAGCTTGCAGGCATTAAGGATCTGCCCGTATCCGATCACAAGCCCGGTCCTCTTGTAGAAAAGGTAAAGCAGACCTGCACTACCGACGGCGTGTGGGAATCCAAATGTACCGGCTGTAACAAGGTTTATGAAACCAAGACCGAAAAGGCTACCGGACACAAGGCAGGAGAATTTGTTGTAAAGACTCCCGCAACCTGCACCAAGGACGGTGTGATGGAATCCAAGTGTACGGAATGTAACGCCGTTGTGGAAACCAAAGCCATAAAAGCCACGGGACACAAGGCAGGCGAGCTTAAAAAGGTAAAAGAAATGACCTGCGTTCAGGACGAGGTATGGGAATCCAGATGTACCGAATGTGATACGGTGGTGGAAACCAAAACCGAAAAAGCTCCCGGTCATAAATACGGCGAATGGGCAGAGCATAAAGCACCCACTATGGTTGACGAGGGCGAAGAACGCCGAGTATGCTCCGAGTGTGATAAATACGAATCCCGCGCTATTGAAAGACTTCCCTTTGAGGGCTTGTGCGGCGACGTTGAGCGCACCGGCGAAATTGACGAAGAGGACGCTACCGCAGTAAAGGATATGTTCTTGGGCGACAGAGAATACGATAAAATGGACCAGCTTTTTGCCGACGGCAACGAAAACGGCAAGCTTGATCTGGGCGATTACATATTCGTACTCAGACAAATGAAAAAATAATAAAAACGGTTATACCCCGAAAGAAAAAGCTCTTTCGGGGTATATTTTGTATCCCCTGTGCCAAAATATACCCGAGGTGATATATTTTGACAGAAGCAAATAATAATGAGGAAACCACTGCTCCGGAGCAGGAGAGTATTACCACAGAAAGCGGGATACACGCACTTATTATAGCGGGGCAGATCGAGGGGCATTTTTCTGCGGGCGCCCAGGCAAAAAGCACCAGATACGAGCAATGCATTCCCACCTTGGTAGCCGTGGAGGAATCCGAAAACATAGGAGGACTTTTGTTGCTTATCAATACCATCGGCGGGGACGTGGAGGCGGGACTCGCTATTGCGGAGCTTATTGCGGGAATGAAAAAGCCCACCGTTTCCATTGTGCTGGGCGGGGGACATTCCATAGGCGTTCCTCTGGCTGTAAGCGCAAAGAAATCCTTTATCGTGCCGTCGGCGACAATGACATTGCATCCCGTGCGGATAAACGGTTTGGTTATCGGCGTGCCCCAGACCTACAGCTATTTTGAAAAAATGCAAAATCGCATTGTGGATTTTATAGTCCGCAATTCAAGAGCCGACGGTGAAGAGCTGCGCAAGCTTATGTGCCGTACAGACGAGCTTACCACCGATATCGGCACCGTGCTGGAAGGAAGCGAAGCGGTAGAGAAGGGGATTATCGACTGTGTGGGCGGTTTGGGAGATGCGGTGGCGGCTCTTAAACAAATGATGCGAAAAAACGAAAAACATCAATAAAAATCGCAAAAAACGTATTGACAAACTCTCTTTGTTGTGCTAATATAGCAAGTGCCGCGTGTATGGGGTTTTTGAAGTTGCGCAGTTTTTGTGCACACCTACTAAGCAGCGAGTCTAAAAAGAAAGAGAGGTGCTGCACCAATGTTTGCAATAGTAGAAACAGGAGGAAAGCAGTACAAAGTCAGCGAAGGCGACGTTATCTACGTTGAAAAGCTTGACGTTAACGAAGGCGAAACCTACACCTTCGAAAAGGTATTGGCAATTTCCACCGCAGACGGCTTTGTTGCAGGAAACCCTGTTGTTTCCGCAAAGGTAGAAGCTAATGTGGTTAAGAACGGCAAGGGCAAGAAGATCCACGTACTCCGTTACAAGGCAAAGAAGAACGAGAAGAAGCATATCGGTCACAGACAGCCTTACACCAAGCTTCAGATCACTTCCATCAACGCTTAAGATGATTAAAGTACAGGTAAGTTTTGCAGGTAAAGATTGCGCCCTACACGTATCCGGTCATTCGGGATATGCGGAAGCGGGCAGTGATATCGTTTGTGCCGCTATCAGTTCAATGGTAATGCTCACCCTTAATACGGTGACAGAACGTTTTGGTTGTAAAGCGGTTATCAAAACGGACGAACGCAAGGCTGAAATTGACGCTAAGGTGGTTGATTACACACCGGAAGCGGAAGGTATCATCAAGCAATTTGCGCGGGAAGCATGGGAAATATCCCTTGATTATCCCGAAAACGTAACGGTTATTGCCGATTTTTTGAAAGGAGAAATTCACAATGCTTAGATTGACTATACAGTTTTTTGCACATAAGAAGGGCGTTGGTTCTACCAAGAACGGCCGCGATTCCGAGTCCAAGCGTCTTGGCGCAAAGCGTGCTGACGGTCAGTTCGTAGTTGCAGGCAACATCCTCGTTCGCCAGCGCGGAACTAAGATCCATCCCGGTAACAACGTCGGCAGAGGTTCTGATGACACTCTGTTTGCTCTCGCAGACGGCGTAGTTAAGTTCGAGCCTATGGCAGGCGGCAGAAAGAAAGTAAGCGTTAACGCAGTAAACGCTGACTAACTATTTGCTTTTCACGGAGCTTACGGGTACTCGTGTACCCGAAGCTCCGTTTTGTTTAGTTTTGTTGTGTTTGAAAGAGGTGACGGAAGTGTTTATAGATAAAGTCGATATTTACGTAAAGGCAGGTAACGGCGGCAACGGCTGTGTTTCCTTCCGCCGTGAAAAATACGTTGCCAAGGGCGGACCCGATGGCGGCGACGGCGGCAAGGGCGGAGACGTAATCTTTGTTGTTGATGAGGGCGCAAACACCCTTCTTGCTTTTAAAAACAAAAGAAAATACGTTGCCGAAAACGGCAAAGACGGTATGAACAAAAAGTTTTTCGGCGCTTCCGGAGCAGACCTTTACATTTCCGTTCCCAGAGGCACCGTTATACGTGATAAAGAATCCGGCAGAATTATAAAAGATATGTCGGATAACGAGCCCTTCGTATTTCTTAAGGGCGGTAAAGGCGGATGGGGCAATACTCATTTCGCAACCGCAACAAGACAGGTTCCTCATTTCGCAAAAAGCGGTATTACCGGCGGGGAAGCCAATCTTACCCTTGAACTGAAAACTATTGCCGACGTAGGTCTGGCAGGCTACCCCAATGTAGGTAAATCCACTTTTCTTTCCGTGGTTTCCGCAGCCCGTCCCAAAATAGCAAATTATCATTTTACTACTCTTCAGCCTAATCTGGGCGTTGTAAATAACCACGGTGATACCTTTGTTATCGCCGATATTCCCGGACTTATAGAAGGCGCGGGTGAAGGCAGAGGCTTGGGCCACGATTTTTTACGCCATATCGAGCGCTGCCGTCTTATACTTCATATATTTGATATCTCCTCTTCCGAGCGTGAGGATCCTCTTGAGGATATAAAACGCATAAATCAGGAGCTGGAAATATTCTCTCCCGAGCTGGCAACACGTCCCCAGATACTCGCCGCAAACAAGTGCGATGTAGGCTACGATGAGGAAGTACTTGAAAAAATAAAAGAATATGCCTTTGAGCAGGGATATTCTCTGTATCTTATCTCTGCCGCCACCCGTGATGGCGTGCAGGACCTTTTGAACGGTATAAGCGCCGCATTGCGTGAGCTTCCTCCCGTAAAGGTTTACGAAGCAGAGGAAGCCGAAGAAGCACTTCCCGAAGAAAGAACCACCGAAGTTACCAAGGATGGCGACATATTTGTGGTTACCGGCGAGTGGCTTAAAAAGGTTTGCGGCAGCGTTAACTTTGACGATTACGAATCTCTCGCATATTTCCAGCGTGTGCTGAGAAACGGCGGAGTTATAGACGCTTTGGAAAAAGCGGGCGTGCAGGAAGGTGATACCGTGGATATTTACGGTATTGAATTCGATTTCGTATATTAAAATACGGTTTCTATGGTTTTTTCGCAGGAAAGGGGCGAATATACCCATCTGTCTATATGGCAGATATCGGGATAATCGTAACGGCTTTCTGCTTTTGAAACCTCGCCCACGTCTACTATGACCAGTTTTATCTTCATTCGCTCGGGGATTATGCTTTTAATATACACGGCGGCGTACATTCCCGGCAAAACTCCTTCTCTGTATTCCGCAAGACCTGCAAGATTTGGAGTAAGCTCAACGAAGATACCATAGCTTTCCACGCTTCTTATAATACCTGCGGCAGTCTGCCCCACAGAAAAGTTGCGGGCGTTTTCTTCCCACGTGCCCAAAAGCTCACGGTGGGTAAGAGAGACGTATCCGTTTTCATCCACACCGCTTCGCACCACAGCCTTTATGCGCTGTCCGATACGGAATCTGTCCGAAGGGTGGGATATTCGGGATACGGACATACAGTCTATAGACATAAGTGAAATTATTCCGCAGCCTATATCCACAAATCCCCCGTAGCTTTCAAAATGGGTTATTTTTGCATCAATAATATCACCGGGGGTAAGCTTTTCCACATGCTGTATCATACATTCCTCCTGCGCCAATCTTCTGGATAGCAAAACACGGCTTTTGCCGTCGGAGGAAGGTACTATGTCAGTCACCATAAAGCATATAGGCTTTCCCACGCGGGATAAAACCGCAATATCTTTTATTCTGCCGCATCTGGAATAGCTGCACTCGCTTTTGGGAATTATACCCATACAAAATCCCAGATCCACGTAAAGATCCATATTTTCATCGCACAGCACGCATCGCGCTTCAAGTATTATTTTTTCCGTAAGCGCCCGTGCCAAGGTTTCATAGTTTTTAAGTAATGCAAGGTTACGAGGTGTGTTTAACAGCATACCCTCGGGTAAATATTCATTTCGCTTCATTGTTTGTTAAATTCCTTTCGGTTTTTATATTTACATTTTATGAAGCGCAAAATACATATATTCGGAGGAAAATAAATTGATTGAAAAGCTTAAGGATATAGAACGTAAATTTAACGAGATCGAAGAAAAGCTTTCCGATCCCGAAATTATCTCCAATATGGAGGAATATAAAAAATATACCAAGGAATATAAAAACCTTTCTCCCGTAGTAGAAAAATACCGTGAATACGCTTCTTATCAAAGAGATAAAGAGGATGGGGAAGAGGTTTTGGCAGAAGGCGACGAGGATATGCGGGAACTGGCGGAAGAGCAGATAAAAACCGCCAAGGAACAAATGGAAGTTTGCTTTGAAGAATTGCGTATACTCCTCCTGCCCAAGGATCCCAACGATGATAAAAACGTTATTATCGAAATCCGCGGCGGCGCAGGCGGTGACGAAGCTGCGCTCTTTGCAGGCAACCTTTACCGTATGTACAATATGT
>JAGCNA010000066.1 GCA_017646185.1 Clostridia bacterium | reverse complement strand
CTTATGCGGTAATTGAAAATGTAGTTACCCACGCCGATTACCGCTGTAACGGATATGCCTCCGCTTTACTTTCCGAAGCAACGGAATTTGCAAAGAAGCACAACTGCTACAAGGTATTTTTGGAAACCGGATCAAACAAAGAAAGCACGCTTAATTTTTACAAAAACAACGGTTTTGCCATAGATGCAAAACATTCCTGTTTAAAAAGACTTTAATAATTTCTAATGCCGTGCGGTCTGCACCTCGGTATATTTTACCAGAATTATATCTTCGCCTATGCGCTCTATATTTTCCCATCTGATATATATTCTGCTTTTCCCGGGAAATATTCCGCCCTTTGCCGGAATGGCCAAGCGAGTAATTTTTCCGCACTCTGTATCTATATCCGCATCACAGACATAGCCCAATCTTTTTCCGTCACATAGATTTATTACTTCTTTATCACTAAGATCTGAAAAGCTTATTACCATAATAAAATCCTATAAAAGAATACAAATAAGTCCGCCGCTGCCTTCGTTTATAATTCTTTCCAAGGTTTCGGAAAGCTTTCCTCTGGCATCCTCTGGCATGTGAGCAAGCTTGGCGTTTATACCTTCACCAATGAGTTCGTACAGAGATTTTCCGAACATATTGGAGCCCCAGATTTTTTTGGGATCCTCTTCAAATTCACGAAGCAGGTATTCGACCAGCTCCTCCGATTGCCTTTCCGTACCGACAGTAGGGGATAGTTCTGTCTGGATATTTGCTTTTATCATATGTATTGAAGGAGCGGATGCTTTAAGCTTAACTCCGTATCCGCCCGGTTGTCTTACAATTTCCGGCTCGTCGAGGGTGAGATCGTCTACGTCGGGAGTGACTATTCCGTATCCCGTACGGTTTACCTGCGCAAGAGCTTCCGATACCTTTGAATACTTATCGTTTACGGTTTTTAAATGTGCCAAAGTGGAAAACAAAGATTTTTCGTCTGTAATTTCAAATCCCGAATGCTCGCCCAAAGCGCTGAAAAATAATTTTTCCGGCACCACTACCGAAATCCGTGTAGTGCCATCGCCCAGATCAACCTTTTCTATTTTTGCTTTTCCGCCGTTTTCGGTGGTAAAATCACCAAAGGTCTGCTTAACGTCGCCGATTCTTTTAATTTTATTAACCGTTTCCGAAATTTCTTCGTATAGTTCTTTTTTTACTTTTCCGCTTTGCTGAACGTCGATCCACGCCGGTAAAGCGAATTTTATTTCTCTTACGGGGAATTCATATAATACGGCACTCAATATTTCCTTTATATCCCGTTCATCAATTTCGGAGCAGTTTACGGGAATTACGGGAATGTCATAGCTGTTTTCCAGTTCTTTTGCCAGTGAAAGCGTTCTTTTTTCATTTGGATAAGCGGAGTTAAGTACGATAACGAAGGGTTTACCCGTATTCTTCATTTCGCCTACTATTCTGCTTTCCGCTTCAAGATACGAACTTCTTTCGATCTCACCGATACTTCCGTCGGTGGTTACAAGTATTCCGATAGTTGAATGCTCGCTTATGACCTTTTGTGTACCCAATTCAGCCGCAGTTTCAAAGGGCATAGGAGAATCTGACCAAGGCGTCATTACCATTCTTGTCTCACCGTCTTCAACATGACCTATGGCGCCCGGAACTATATATCCCACACAGTCTATCATCCTCATACGGAAAACCACGTTTTCATCAAGCTTTATTACAGCCGCTTCCTCAGGAACAAATTTAGGTTCCGTTGTCATTACAGTACGGCCTGAGGCGGATTGTGGCATCTCATCCCGCGCCCGCTCTTTTTTTGCGGGAGAATCCATGTACGGCAATACCATCGTTTGCATAAATCTGTTGATAAGCGTGGATTTTCCCGTTCTCACAGGTCCAACCACTCCGATATAAATATCACCCTCGGTGCGTCTTGAAATCTCCTCATATATGCTCAAATCAGCCATTTTAATTCCTCCAGAAGCAGTTTTTCTTTTTATTGTGTTTAAAGATATTCGAAAAAACATAAGTATATGACATATCATTAAAAAATGTTTGACAAAATCTGTGTGAGGTGCTAAAATTACAGTATAAATTTTAGTTTTTCGGAGGTTTACCCATGGCAGAATTCAAAAGAATAGGCGTACTTACTTCCGGTGGCGATGCACCCGGTATGAATGCCGCAGTTCGTGCAGTTACAAGACTTGCTTTGTATAAAGGCGTAGAAGTATACGGAATATATAACGGTTATCAGGGACTTATTGACGGTCAGATCAAACAGCTCGGCGCCCGCGACGTTTCATATATCATCAACCGCGGCGGTACCATGCTTTATACCGCACGCTGCCCTGAATTCAAAACTAAAGAAGGCGTGGAAAAAGCGGCGGCAAAAGCGAGAGAGTTCGGTCTCGACGGTATCGTTACCATCGGTGGTGACGGAACCTTCCGCGGCGCCGTTGACCTTACCGACGCAGGCATTCCCTGTATCGGTATTCCCGGCACCATAGACAACGATATTGCATCCACGGAAATGACCATTGGCTTCGATACGGCTATGAATACCGTTGTTGACCTGGTGGATAAGCTTCGCGATACCAGCGAAAGCCATTCACGCTGTACCATAGTTGAGGTTATGGGCAGAGATGCTGGGGATATAGCTTTGAATACCGCTATCGCTGTCGGAGCGGTTACCACTGTTATTAAAGAGATTCCCACAGATTTTGACCACGTATTTGAAAAAATGATAGAAGCCCGCAGAGCCGGAAAGCGTAATTTTATTATCATAACCGCTGAAGGAATGGGCAGAGAATACGGCGAAGAGCTTACACAGCTTATTGAAAAGCGCACCGGTATTGAAGCAAGATTTGCACGTCTCGCTCACATTCAGCGCGGAGGAAGCCCCACCTTGCAGGACAGAGTACTCGCTACCAAGATGGGCTGTGCCGCTGTAGAAAGCCTTGTTTCCGGTCAGATGAAAAAGGTTGTTTGCCAGCGTCATAACAGTATAATTACTATGGATATCCACGATGCACTTCAGGTTGATAAGCTTATGAAGGGCAAGCTTTCCAAAGAAGAGCAAAATAAGATTCCGCCCAACATTATGTACGATATGAAAAAGATCGTTGCGGAAAAAGAAGCATATAAGCAGTATCTTAACTATATTATTGATCATATTACTCTTTGATTTATAAACAGTTTGCTTTTTTGCAGGCTGTGTTCAGGATTTAAATTTTACGGTGATAAAAATGCGCAAAACAAAAATTGTATGTACCATCGGTCCCGCAAGCGAGTCCGAGGAGATTTTGACCGGTCTTTGCAAGGCCGGTATGAACGTTGCCAGACTTAACTTTTCCCACAGCACCCATGAAGATCATTTAAGAAGAATAGACTTAATTAAAAAGGTGCGTTCCCGGCTTGAATTGCCTATCGCTATTTTGCTGGATACAAAAGGTCCCGAATACCGTATCAAGACTTTTAAAGATAAAAAGATATTTTTAAAAGACGGTGATAAGTTTACCTTTACCACAGATGATATTATAGGTGACGAAACAAAAGTCTCCGTAAGCTATGCAAACTTGGCAAACGAGCTTTCCGCAGGGGACACGATTTTGCTTAACAACGGTCTTTTGACATTCCGTGTCGATAATATTGACGGCACAAATATCCAATGTACCGTAGTTATCGGAGGCGAGCTCTCCGACCGTAAGAGCATGAGCTTTCCCGGTAGGGTAATGAAGCAAAAATATCTTTCCGAGCAGGACAAAAAAGATATAGCCTTCGGTGTGGAAACCGGAGTGGATTTTATTGCCTGCTCCTTCGTTTCAACCAAGCAGGATCTTATTGACGTTCACAATTATCTTAAAGAGCTGGGTGCGGATGATATTGAGCTGATAGCAAAAATCGAAAACCAATCCGGTTTTGATAATATCGAAGAGATCTGTGAAGAGTGTGACGGTATAATGATCGCACGCGGAGATATGGGTGTTGAGATTCCCTTTAAAATGCTCCCCGGTATACAAAAGAAGCTTATAACAAAATGCCGCTTGCTGGGCAAAAGAGTTATAACCGCTACCGAAATGCTGGAATCTATGATCAACAATCCCCGTCCCACCAGAGCAGAAATTTCCGATATCGCCAATGCGGTATACGACGGAACAAGTGCCATTATGCTTTCCGGCGAAACTGCGGCGGGCAAGTATCCCATTGAATCTGTAAAAACAATGGCGGAAATTGCCGAAACTGCAGAAAGCGATATCCATTATAACAAACGTTACCACAATGCGGAATTTAAGATACGCAACTCTGTTGACGCAATCTCCCATTCCACCTGCGGAATGGCAATAGATCTTAATGCAAAAGCGATAGTTGCTTGTTCTCTTTCCGGAATGACTGCGCGAATGGTATCACGTTTCCGTTCACCGGTGCCAATTCTCGGTCTTACCACCAACGAGCGCACCTGGCGAAAGCTTGCGCTTTCTTGGGGCGTAATTCCTGCTATGTGTGAAACTTTTACTTCCACCGACGTCCTGTTTTATACAGCCAAAAAGATTGCAGAAAAAGACTTGAGTCTTAATAAAGGAGACAAAATTATTATTACAGGCGGCAACACTAACGGCACCTCCGGTAATACAAGTCTTATAAAAATTGAAGTTATTTAACAAAACGCCTTCACATATTCACTTACACAAAGCTAAGTAGATGTGAAGGCGTCTTCTTTAAGTTTGTTTCATATTTGGATGTGATATTTTGAAGAAAATAATATTTCTTTTAATAACCCTTTTAATTGTCTTTACATACGCGTGCAGTCTTTCGTCAGAAAGTAGCTATGACAACACTTCTGTTTATCATGCTTCTTCTGTTTCGGAAAATGAATTTGTTTCACAAGAGGATATTTCCGTTCCCGAAGAAGAGGAAAAACAGGAGATAGGCGAAGAATCGGTTATACAAAACATTACCGTTTATCCGGAAAATGTTACGGCAGAAGCGGCATTTGCCTACTGTCTGGATTCACATCACTTCGCTTATGAAAAAAACACAGATGTAAAAATCAATCCTGCCAGCATAACAAAACTGCTCACAGTCCTTTATGCACTTGAAATAGCACCAAAGGAATTGGTGGTTACGGTGGGAGATGAATTAAACCTGCTGCAGCCTTATTCTTCGGTGGCGGGAATTAAATACGGCAGAAAATATACGCTCGAACAGCTTATTATAGCAATGCTGCTGCCTTCGGGTAATGATGCGGCTTATTCGGTAGCCGCAGGCGCCGCACGATATGCGACACAGCAGGATTTATCCGCAAGAGAAGCGGTAGATTGGTTCATTTCCAATATGAATGATTACGCCGTGAAATTAGGTTGTACGGATACTCATTTCACCGTCCCCGACGGATTGGCGTACGAAGACCACTATACCACATCCGGTGATCTTGTTATAATAGCGGAAAATGCATTAAAAAGTGAGGTTATTTCAAAATACATTGCTTTAACGGAATTTTCTTTTACCACCGAAAACGGTGATGAACATTTCTGGAAAAACACCAATGCCCATTTACATAACGATTCACCATACTATATTGAATGCGTAACGGGAATGAAAACCGGATCATTAGGGAAGTATTCATTGCTTGTAAGTGCCGAAATAAACGAAAAGACATATATTATCGGTATTCTTGGCGCATCTACCCATAACGAAAGGTACGAAAATTCAACCGTTATTATTAATGCTCTGTCAGAAGCTGAAAAAGTGTACAAATAAACACATAACAAACATAAAAAACCGCAGAGCAAAAAGCCTCTGCGGTAATGTTTTTTATATATATTTTCTGGGCACACGGTTTTTAACCGAGCACACTATTTCGTAATTTATTGTGGAAGAGAGGGAAGCGAGCCGTAAAATATCGCTGTTGTTTTCGAAAACAACAACCTCATCACCAACGGCACATTCAACACCGGTTACATCAACAACACACAAATCCATACAAATATTTCCGATAACGGGACAATCCAATCCGTTTATACGAAGCGTCGCCTTACCGGAAAGAATTCGGGATAATCCGTCTGCATATCCGATAGAAACCACTGCTTTTTTTATGGTTGATTCAGGTCTGTAATTTCTTCCATAGCTTACCGTATCATTTTCGTTTATTTCGGAAACGGAAGAGATTCTCGAAACCAATCGCATTGCAGGCTTGAGCATTTTATCGTATGTAGTTTCGGAAGGGGAGAGACCGTAAAGAATAATACCGGCTCTAACCATATCAAGCTGCATCTCGGGATAATTCAATATCGCAGCACTGTTACAGCAATGACGTATTCCCACTGAAATGTTTCGATTTTCCAGTTCGGAAAGCAGCATTGAGAAACACTCAAACTGAGCTTTAGTAAATTCGCTGGCAGTATCGTCGCTTTCAGCGAAATGAGTAAAAATGCCTTTGATATTTATATTATCAAGAAGCGAAATCTTCTCTATCTCTTTTGCGGCGTTTTCCACATCCGAAATGCGGTGGCAATACAAGCCGAGTCGACTCATACCGGTATCAATTTTGATATGAACGTTTATATTGCCGTGCTTAGAGAGGGAGTATGCATATTCATAGCTATCTACGGTCTGTGTAAGACTGTGCTCGATTAATGCACTTGCATAGCTTTCGTCGGTAATGCCTAATATCAAAATATTGCCCTTAATCCCGCCTTCACGCAAAGCGATAGCTTCCTCAATACAAGCAACGGCGAATTCGGTAGCGCCGTTTTCTTCAAGCATACGGCACACCTCAACAGAGCCGTGACCATAAGCATCTGCTTTTACAACAGAAAGAAGCTTTGTGTCGGAATTAAGCTTTGATTTTATATAATTGTAGTTATTCAGGACAGCGTTCAGGTCGATAACCGCCTCAACTCTTCTTTTGATCAATTTAATTCCTCCGTGGTAATTACCGTGTATTCAAAACTTCCGTTTTCTGCTTCCGCAACAAGTTTATCCACTTTTTCGGTCACCGAATTATAATACACCAAAAAACGATAACTGTCAATAAGTAAAGCGTATGCGCCATCATCGTTTTTAACAGCTGTATCAAAATTTTCTCTGTATCCGCGGAACAATAAATAAAACAAATTCAGCTGAGGAAAAGAACGGGGATCTGTGTTGATCGAAAACTCTTTAAAGTTCACAATACAGTCATTATCCGAAAAGTACAATACCATTCCGAGAAAATCACCGCTTAATACCGTAAATCTGTTGTTTTCCGAATCATATTCATATTTAATATTCATTGTTTCAAAAACAACGGTATCAACAAAAAAGCCTTTAATACTATCTTCCGTGCTTACGTTGCAAGAAGAAATCAACATAACGGTTAAACACAGGTATATACAAAATATTCTTTTCATCAGCATCGCCTTATCAAAACAAATTGAAAGACAAATATCACCCCAGTAATTTTCCGATAACCTTCGGCAGATCGGAAGGTAACACTCCGGAACAGCCGTATTCCTGCGATAATAAATCTCCAGCTTTGCCGTGAGCATATACGCCTATAACAGCCGCAGTGTGGGCATCATAACCTTGCGCAAGTAACGAACCTATCACTCCGGCGAGTACGTCTCCGCTTCCGCCCTTTGCCAATGCGGAATTACCGGTGGTATTCACAACGGTTTCGCTGTTGGGCGTTGCGATAACGGTATTATGACCTTTCAAAACCAGAGTACAGCCGTACTCTTTGGAGAACTCCTCCGCATATTTTACTCTGTTCTTTTGAATAGTCGCAACGTCAATTCCCGTCAAACGTGAAAACTCCATAGGATGGGGCGTTAACACCAGACTTGAATTCGCCTTTCTTAATATATTAATATGCTTTGCAATAAAATTTATTCCGTCCGCATCGATTACACAGGGGCAATCAATGGATTCGATGATCTGGGCAAGCTCTTTTTCGTATTCATCCGAAATTCCGCATCCTATTACAGCCGCATCCGCATTTATATTTTTGAAATCTGCCGCAGAACCGTTAATTACCTCCGGCAATCTTATTCTTACCGGCAAAACAACGCTTTCGTCAGCAAACAGCTTAACAAGCCCACAACCGCTTCTTAACGCGCCCTCACAGCACAACAATGCGGCACCGGTATACCTTTTGCTTCCGCACAAAAGTTTAAGCGAGCCAAAAGTACCTTTATGTGAATTAACGGGACGTTCTTTTAAATACCGAGATAAAAATTCCATAGCCTTACCTCCATTACGTATGATAGTAACACTTTTAACTTTAGTTGTCAATTATTTGTATTTTTTATTAATTTTCCTCTATCTCTATTGAACTTTTTACATTTTAAGGATATAATTAAGGAAGGAACTCGAAAGGAATACATACTATGAAGAATTTGAACGCTTTTTTTAAGCAAAACAGTAAGCTTATAATTGATTTCTGGGTTAATCAGGTCGTATGGTCCGTTGTAGGACTTATGGTTTCTTGGCCCATGTCCATAATGCTTAATAAAGATCCCAACTATTCGTTATATATGGGACTCGCCGCTGCGTTTACTGCGGGAATTTTTTGGTTCAGAATTTACGATATTTTAAACCAGCACGGTCTAAAATATGCTATAAGAAAAAGCAGAAGCTCAGGGGAAGGATCTCAAATTCCTTCAGATTCCTTCGGGCTTAAAATCGGTCTGCTGTCCTATGCACCTACAATATTGCTTGTACTTATCTTCGTTGTTTTCAGCCTTATAAAACTCGAAAACGGACAGGCTGTAATGGCAGCCGTAATTTATATGATTCCTATTCATTCAATGTATAACGCCGGATGGCTGGCTTTATCCGGATTTGATGAAATAGTGCTGGTTATATATACTTTATTGACAATAATTCCCATACCGTTCTTCGCTTGGCTCGGATACTATCTCGGCGTACGTGACAAAGGCGTAATTGCAAGAGAAAAGGTCAATAAAGAATAATTTTCATTTGCTTTTCATAATGTTTTTTGGGTGATTTCATTATGAACGAGTATAAAGATAAAAAAATCTCTCTGTTTATCGCAGTTTTTTTGTTTGTTGGTCTTGTTTCTTTTTTCTGCTTCGCAATGCTGTTCACAGCGGCAGGGTATAATACCTTTTCTTTTTCGGAAGCAGTAAATACGCCGGTCACGGAAAACACCAAAAATACCATAGTGATAGACGCGGGACACGGCGGTGAAGACCCCGGTGCGGTTATCGGAAATATTAAGGAAAAAGATATCAATTTAAACATTTCACTGTTTTTGGGAGAGTTGTTCGAAGCAAACGGTTATAACGTAGTTTACACACGAACGGAAGATAAAATGCTGTATAAGCCCGGTGAAGAGCACCGTAAAAAGCATTTTGACCTATATAACAGAGTAGCGCTCGCCAATGAGCAACAAGACTGTATACTGTTAAGTATACACGTGAACCGTTTTTCCTCGCCAAAATACAGCGGTGCGCAAATATTTTATTCCTCCAATTCGCCCGAAAGCAAAAAGCTGGCAGATCATATCCAAACAACTATAAAGGCGCTTCAGCCTAATAACACCAGACTTTCTAAAAACAGTGGAAGCAGTATATATTTACTCGATAAATTTAAAGGAACCGCTGTTTTGGTTGAATGCGGTTTTATTTCCAACGAAGCAGAATGCAAGAACCTTAGCAGCACAGATTACCAACGTAATTTCGCCGTTTCGGTTTACGTTGCTGTTACAGAATATTTAAACGGAGATGTTTAAATGAAAACCAATTACGTATGTACATCCTGCGGGTACTATTCCTCCAAATGGTACGGAAAATGTCCCGAATGCAATGAATGGAATACTTTCGAAGAACAGGCGGTAGAAAGCACAGTAGCTTCAAAAACCACGGTAAAACGCCGTAAAACCTATGATACACCTCCGTCGGCTTCAAAAGCCAAGAGGATTTCGGAGATCGGAATTTCCGCAGACCGACGTTTTATTACCGGAATCGGTGAATTTGACAGAGTTCTCGGCGGCGGCCTTGTAAAAGGCAGTGTTGTATTACTTTCCGGTGAACCGGGTATAGGTAAATCCACTTTATTACTCCAGCTTTGCCAGACTGTGGGCACAAACGGCTCCATTTTATACGTAAGCGGAGAGGAATCCCCTTCGCAGATCAAAATCAGAGCTGAAAGGGTAGGGGTAGACACCGAAAATTTAAAGGTTCTGTGTGAAACCAACATCTCTTCCGTAATACCGGAAATGGTGGGTATACAACCCGATATCGTAATAATAGATTCAATTCAGACGATGTATGACGAAGATGTTGCGTCTTCGCCCGGCAGCGTAACTCAGGTAAAACAAACAGCGCTCGCACTTATCAATAAAGCAAAAGAAGAAAACATATCTATAATTCTTGTTGGCCACGTGAATAAAGACGGCGCAATCGCAGGCCCCAAAGTACTGGAGCATATGGTTGACGCAGTCTTGTATTTCGAGGGCGACAGACAGCACGCATACAGAATAATAAGAGCTGCCAAAAACCGTTACGGATCCACCAACGAAATCGGTGTATTTGAAATGGTTGATGACGGTCTCGCAGAGGTTGAAAACCCTTCGGAAATGCTTATGTCCCAGCGTCCCGTAAACGTACCGGGCAGCTGCGCTGTTTGCGTTGTGGAAGGAACCAGACCTATTATCACCGAAATTCAGGCACTGGCTACTCAAACCGTGTATCCATCTCCCAGAAGATTATCCGCCGGACTTGATTATAACCGCGTGGCGTTAGTTTTGGCAGTTTTGGAAAAGCGTATCGGACTACGTTTTTCAACAACCGACGTTTATATGAACGTAGCAGGTGGTTTAAGATTGGACGATCCCTCCTGCGATGCGGCTATTGCCATGGCGCTTATATCCACCCAAAAAGACATTCCCATTCCCGAAGATCTTATTGTATTCGGAGAGATAGGCTTAGCAGGCGAATGCCGTTCTGTAACCGGCGTAGAACAGCGTATAAACGAGGCAGAAAGGTTGGGCTTCAAACGTATCGGTCTGCCTAAAAAATCCATTGACAAGCTTAAAAAACGCTCAAGAGAGATCGAGCTTTGTCCGATACGAAGCGTTTACGATCTTCTGAAGCTTGCAGAGAACTGATTACCTGTAACGGACAATTGCTTGTGCACGATATCAGACAGCCGTCTTCCTGCACGCAGTTGTCCTTTTTACATTCACCTTCAAAATTATATTTACAGTCTTCAAGACACGGAATAAACAAATTTTATCACCTCAAAACAAATCGTTCCCAATTTGTTAATATTTTATTCATATTCGAGCTAAAAAGGAAAACAATGAAATTCTGCATACCAAATTTACCGCAAAACAAGGTAAAAAAAGCATTTGTATCTGCAATATTACCCGATAATATCAAAGAATATTTAGAATATTTAGGTATAGAAACCATTACTGCGCCCGTGTGTTCTTCTTTGAGCAGTGAACTTAAATATCATCCGGATATAGTGCTTAACAATCCCACGCAAGGCGTTTGGTACTGTGTAGGTGATACAAATATGAACAATTTGTTAACAAAAGGGGAAGCAGAATTTGCAGATAAATACCCGAAGGACTGTGCCTACAATTGCTTTATTATAGACGGAGTGCTGTACGGGGGAAAAAACGTAGCAAAAGAAATAAAAAAATATGCTGAAAACCACTTGGTAATTGCTCAGGGATATACAAAATGTTCAACTGTAATACTAAGCTCCGAAAGCTTTATAACCTCGGACGTTTCGGTATATAAAGCTCTGGTAAGCCAAGGAAAAAACGTGCTGAAAGTGACGAACGACGGAATATTGCTGAATGGGTATTCATGTGGATTTATAGGGGGCTGTACAGGAGTACTGGGAAATAAAATTCTGTCAGTTACGGGAAACGCTAAACTGCTTACTGATTACGATTCGATACATAATTTCTGTAAAAACATAGGATACGAGATAGTTTCTTTGTCAAAGTCTCAACCGTACGATTACGGAGGGATATTGCCGATCTGCGAGGAAGATTAAGCAAAAGCCCTATATTTTCTGTAGTTTCACTTCCCTTAATTATACAAAATTTTCATTTTGTATAATTAACAATGTTTTTAAGTATAGGTAAATATATCCCCTGTTTAAGCTAAAAACACCGCCGAGAGTACTTTCGGCGGTGTTTTATCGTTAAAATATAAATCCCGTTATTATACCGGAAACCACTCCGCAGACATACAAAGTGCATGTGAGCGCAAGATTTTCCTTTAAATTTTTGTTTGTTCTGAAAAGAACTATAAGCCCAACCCCTGCGTTTACACTTAAGCCGGACACCAACTGCCCAATTGACAGTACATGTTCAACGTAAAGATCAGTAAGCAAAACCGAAGCGGAGCAATTGGGCACCAGGCCCACCAGACCTGCTATAAGCTCTCCCAGAACGGGTTTCGTCACTATCAGTTGCGTTAATCGTTCTTCTCCCAAAAGTTCAATGCCGACATTTATAACCGCCGTTACCGCAAACACCAAAAGCACTATCTTAATGGTGTGCTTTATAGCGGAAACAAAAATACCGTGGTGTTCGCAATGACAGCTTTCATCCTTGCACATACATTCTATTGTAGCGGATTTCTTGCGTTTGTATATAAGATCCACAACAACACCGAACACTGCACCGGATATAAGCTTTATCGCAAGAATGATAAGTATTTCCCTTGCGGGAACCGATGCTGATATAAGCAAAGGCAGCATCTCATCGGACGTAGCAAGAAAAACAGCTACGAGTGTACCTGCAGAAATGGTTCCCACTGCAAACAGCGATGCAGCCGCACCGGAAAATCCACATTGAGGAATTATGCCGACGGCGCTTCCGAGCAAAGGACCGGCTTTGCCCGATGCTGTCATTATTTTCGTTACTTTTTCACTTGCTTTGTGTTCGATAAATTCAATTATAAGATACGTAACAAACAATATGGGAAGTATTATCACCGTATCTTTGAGAGCGTGAACTATTGCGTGTAAAATATGCGGCATTTCCTGCTCCTTGAATATAATAACGTACCCCTGCCCTGCCGAATACGGCAAAGCAGGGGGAAAATGTTTTTATTTTACTTCGTGAATATTTACGTGATACTTAGCGTCTGCTACGTTAGCAAGAGCTGCTGCTACCTTGTCGCCTTCATTTCTCTTTTCAAAGAACTTGGTTGCAACCTGATCAAACAGCGCATAAGAAAGTACGTCTTCTTCCTGCTTAGCGTACTGAGCACACTTTTCACGGAGAGTGTCAAGCTCGGGCTTGAGGTTATCGGCGGGACGGCAAGTGATTGCGGGTTCATCACCGATAATCTTCTTTCTGAATTCGGGATCGATTTCAACGGGAGTTCTACCGTAATCACCGCGTACAACGCCCTTGAATTCCTTGGTAACGGTCTTGTAACGCTCACCCATAAGAACATTGAATACTGCCTGAGTACCAACGATCTGAGAAGTGGGAGTTACGAGAGGAACCTGACCTGCGTCAGCACGTACTCTGGGAACCTCTTCAAGAACCTCCTGAAGCTTGTCTGCCTTGCCTGCCTGCTTAAGCTGAGAAAGAAGGTTGGAAAGCATTCCGCCGGGCACCTGATAAATAAGACCGTTTACGTTGACCTTCATCATCTTGGGATCAAGCTGACCGGTAGCAAGATACTTTTCACGAAGAGTGTTGAAGTAATCAGCTGCTTCGTTGATCTTACCGAGATCGAGACCGGTATCAAAAGGAGTTCCCTGGAAGGTTGCCACGATAGGCTCCGTAGGAGGCTGAGAAGTGCCGCCTGCGAGAGGAGAAAGTGCAGTATCAACTACATCTACTCCTGCCTCAACTGCCTTCATAATGGTCATGGAAGCTATACCTGCGGTATAGTGAGTATGAAGCTGAACGGGAATGTTGCAGATAGACTTGATAGCGGTTACGAGATCGTAAGCATCGTAAGGCTTGAGAAGACCAGCCATATCCTTGATACAGATGGAGTCTGCGCCCATTTCCTCAAGAGTCTTTGCATATTTTGCAAAGTATTCGTTGGTGAATATTTCACCAGTGGTGTAAGAAAGACAAGCCTGAACGTGTCCGCCCTCTTTCTTGGTAGCGCTTATAGCGGTCTTAAGGTTTCTGGGGTCGTTAAGTGCGTCAAAAATTCTGATTATATCGATACCGTTTGCAATAGACTTCTGAACGAAGTATTCAACAACGTCATCTGCATAATGTCTGTAACCGAGAATGTTCTGTCCGCGGAAAAGCATCTGGAGCTTGGTGTTCTTAACGTGAGAACGGATGGTGCGGAGTCTTTCCCAAGGATCTTCGTTCAAGAAACGAAGGCAAGAGTCAAAGGTAGCGCCGCCCCAAGCTTCGAGAGAGTGATAACCAACCTGATCAAGAATCTCCAATGCGGGAAGCATTTCTTCGGTGGTCATTCTGGTAGCTATAAGTGACTGGTGAGAGTCACGAAGAATTGTTTCAGTTATTTTAAGAGCCATATTAAATACCTCCGATTATTTAAAGATGGTAAGGAACACGCCTGCTGCAACTGCAGAGCCTATAACGCCTGCAACATTGGGACCCATTGCGTGCATAAGAAGGAAGTTGGAAGGATTTGCTTTCTGACCAACAGTCTGAGAAACGCGGGCTGCCATAGGAACAGCGGAAACGCCTGCAGAACCGATAAGAGGATTGATCTTTCCGCCGGTAGCAAGATACATAATCTTACCGAATACAACGCCGCCAAATGTTGCAAGGGCGAACGCAACCAGACCCAACACAAGAATGCCAAGAGGGCTGGTAAGAAGGCTGGTAAAGAAAGCGGAAAGGCTACTGAAATCTATAGAACCAAAGAATGCATCTGCGGTAGCGGTTGCACCAACGGAAACGCCGAGAAGGATAGTAACTATGTTGCAAAGTTCGTTCTGCATAGTTTTTGCGATTCTGTCTACAACGCCGCTTACACGTGCGAGGTTACCGAGCATCAAAGAACCGATAAGAGGTGTAGCATCGGGAAGAACCATACAGATGATAAGACAAGTGATAACGGGGAACAAAACTTCTTCTGTCTTTGAAACGGGACGGAGCTGCTCCATCTTTACACATCTTTCCTTCTGGGTGGTAAGAGCCTTCATTATAGGAGGCTGGATAAGAGGAACCAACGCCATATAAGAATATGCAGCAACAGCAATAGCGCCGAGAAGGTGGGGAGCGCAGTCCTTGGTAACGAGAATTGCGGTAGGACCGTCTGCACCGCCGATAATACCGATAGCGGCAGCTTCAAGAGAAGAGAAGCCGAGGAGCATTGCACCGATAAAAGCTGCAAAAACACCGAACTGTGCAGCCGCACCGAGAAGCAAGCTCTTGGGGTTAGCAATAAGGGGTTTAAAATCGGTCATTGCACCTACGCCCATAAAGATAAGGCAAGGATAAATACCGAGTTTTACGCCAAGGTAAAGGTAATCAAGCAAACCGCCGTGTGCGGCAAGTTCTGCCCAATTGATATTGGCGCTGGATTCCTGAACGAAATAATTCATATGGAAAATTTCGCCAACAGGTATATTTGAAAGGAACATACCAAAAGCTATAGGAAGCAGAAGCAAAGGCTCAAACTTAAACTTAACAGCAAGAACCAAAAGAACAAAGGAAATAGCAATCATTATAATATTGCCTACTTTGAAATTGTCTGCTCCGAATGCAGATGAATTCAGTATGCCCAAGATGGTTTCAACTATAAACATCTGTCAATCTCCTTAAAACAATACTTAAGCGGTAAATTAACCGATAACGTAAAGAAGATCGCCGGAATTAACGGTTGCGCCTTCGCT
>JAGCNA010000065.1 GCA_017646185.1 Clostridia bacterium | reverse complement strand
GCAAGCATAGCCGCATACTGTTCTTCTGCCGCTTCCAGAAAAGCCTGCTCGTCTTCCGAAGGTGTGTCTCCCTTTTCGGGAAGCTCTTTTTGTATTTTTTGTATTCGTTCTACCAACAGCTCGGCGTCGTTTTTTGTTTTTCCGTCTGCAGTAATAACTTCAACAGAAACCAGATCCTCTATCTTTTCGGAATATGCGCCCGCCAGGTGTAAGGAAAGCTTTGCCAAAGCGGGGCCGATAAGCTCATACAATACGCCGGAGGCTAAAATAACCGTCTGCAACGCCTCACCCGTTTCACCGCCGATAGCTCTTGCGCCCAGCGCGGCAAGACCGATACTTACTCCCGCTTGCGGTATAAGGGCAAATCCCAGATTATTGCAAACTTTTTTGTCTTTTTTAGCTAATTTACAGCCCAAGTACGCTCCTGCGTATTTGCCTGCTATTCTTACGGTAAAATAAACGATTCCCACCACAAGGAGAGAAACTGCGCCGACAGATGAAGAAAAATCAAACAGTGCGTTGAGGTCAAATCCCACGCCGGACCTTACAAAGAATAAAAGCAGTATGGGCGGACTGAAGTAATTCAGCTGCTTAAACAGCTTTTCGTCACCGGAAACGTTAATATATACCGTAGCCATGGACATACATCCCAGCAGGGGAGAAACGTCCAGTACGGTGCAAACACCGCAAAAAGCAAAAAGTATGGCGATAGAAACTATCAAGCGGTTGTCCGTGGATCTTTTTCTTAAAAGATAGGTAAGGAAAAATCCGAATGCACCGCCCAAAAGAAATACGCCTGCGTTAATAAGCAGGGGAATAAAAACGTCTTTTGCGCCGGCTGTTCTTTCTCCGCCGATAATGGCAACCGCCACGGAAATGGAAACGGAATAGGCAATAAGGCTTATTACGTTATCGAGAGCCACAACCTGAAGCAGGGTGTTTACAAAGTCCCCCTTTGCGCCGGTCTGCCGTATAGTCATCATAGTGGATGCGGAAGCGGTTGCGGCGGCAAGGGCTGCAAGCACTATGGAAAAAGCAAGGTTTACTTTTAAAAGGAAGTACAGTACGGAAAATACCAAAAGGGATGCGGTAAGTGCTTCTGCCGCGGTAATAATAACGACCTTCCTGCCGTTTTTCTTTAATACGTTTAATTTGAAAAACTCACCGGTGCTGAAGGCGATAAACGCCAAAGCAATATCGGAAAGAAATTCCGTGCCGTTTACCACCGTTTCCGGCACAGCGTCAAAACAAAATGGACCCAAAAGAATTCCCGTAATTATGTATGCCGTTACATTTGGCAGCTTTAACAGCTTTGTAAGCCGTGTCATGGCAAAACCGCAAAACAGCATAAGGGCAATAGTTATTATCGCTATTGCGGCAGGGGATTGTATCCCGAAAGTTTTTTGTATAAAATCCGCCACGGCGCACCACCTTTCAACGAGCAATACTTAAAAAATATTGTCTTTTCAACATTTTAACATATAACCACAGTATAGTCAATTATTTGTTATTACTTTGTCGATGAGAGGAAGTAAAGGAGAAAATATATTTGCTGTTAAATAAGAAACCCCGCGCAAAGCGGGGCGAGAATTAGAGTTCATAAAGTGATTGGAAATCCTTTCGGTCACGGAGGGGGTCGAAAAAATTCTTGTCAAGATACTCTCGAAAATCTTCGGTGAGGGTAGAGGTGCCGCTGACCCACAAAGTTTTGGCATCAAAGGTCAATTTATTCAGAATGGTGCAAGTATATGGGACGGGTTTTACTCGAGCTTTTTCAAGATCATGTTCATAAGCTACCGCATACTGATGAGAGAGTTTTAAGGTCTCAACAGCTTTATCGAATTTTCCTTCCCTGGTAAGGCACATGGCTTGCCAAATGTAATTGTGCATCAAAGCATCGTTGTAAAATAGATAGTTGCCGTCGTCGATAATTGTTTTAATTACAGTCTCTGCTGCACGTATGGAATGGAGGTCATACTTACCCCATTCCAGATCACCTACAAGATTGGACATTTTACGTTCGATCATCTTCTGTCTGTGAACAGATAATTCTTCTCCTGACAGACACCACATCAGGAGTTCGTCTTCGTTGTAAGGATGTTGTTTGGCATAAAAAATAGCGTCGGCTTTGCGTCCGATGTTGGGTAGATTCCTAACCAGTCCGTGAATAGCACAGTTCTTAGTGTCGGAATCATCGCAGTCCTCAAAAATAGTCTCGTAAAGTTTGACAGATATCTTGAAATGTTCTTGTTGCTCTTCGGAATAATGCTCACAGTTGTGAATAGCGTATGATTCTTCTGCCAAAGCAAGCCACATAAGACAATCAAAATTCCCGGGGTATTCTGCCACAGCAATCTTGGCAATCTCATAACGCTTAGCTGTATCGCCTGTTTTGTGGGTCTCATCCAAAGCGGCCTCCAGTTCCTCCAAGCGAGGATCGTCCTCTGCATTGAAAAGCCCGAACAGCTCATCGGTAGATACGCCCAACAGACGAGCGAGTGGTACAATCATGGATAGGTCGGGGGAAGCAGCACCCGTCTCCCATTTGGAAACAGCTTGGAATGATACATTCAAATATTCCGCCAACCGCTCTTGGGTCATATCTTTTTTCTTACGTAGCTCTTTGATTTTCTTGCCAATGTCGTTCATGTGCATTCTCCTTAATGATAAAAGATAAGCGAGCCTTGTTTTCATAATTATTATATTATAAATCTACCTATCGTCAATAACTTGTTTTTTGACGAATTTCAACCAGCATTCGAGTTTTTAAAAATTCTCAATCAAAGTGAAAGCAAATGCGCGCATTGACTAATTCAATATGCTATTGAAAGATATACAACTCCATCTTGTTTGTAAATTAACTGCTTTTTTACACTTTCCCGACGCTTGCGCTGGAGCAGGCATAGCGAGTGGCTGTCCGGCGCGCGAAATCGGGCAGTAGCCCGAACCCACTAAAAAAGCAAGACCTTTCAGCCTTGCTTTAATTTGTTTTCAATGTAATAATCATCCCGGAGTGATGTATGTAATCAAGCCGACGGGTATACACGCTTGCGCGTGATGATATACGCCTACGGCGATGATATACAACAACGGCGTTGCCGTTGTTGGTGATATACCAATGCTTCCGCATTGAATAAAAAAATCCAAGTCTTTCGACTTGGATTTTTTGGTGACCCGTAGGAGAATCGAACTCCTGTTACCGCCGTGAAAGGGCGGTGTCTTAACCGCTTGACCAACGGGCCATGGAATGGTAGCGGAAGTGGGACTTGAACCTACGACCTGCCGGGTATGAACCGGATGCTCTGGCCAACTGAGCAATTCCGCCATTTTATTCCGCTTTTCTCGCCATCTCGCTGACAGCTTGCTTATTATAGCAGGCTTTTTTCCATTTGTCAATAGTTTTTTTCATTAAATTATCATTAATTTAAAAATAATGTTTCTTGAAATGTTAATAAGTATATGATATAATTTTTATGAGGTGATAACGGTTGAACCAACAGTTCGTTTTACACAATGACAAAGCGTTGTATTATACCTCTCCGCTTTTGGATTCATATAAAATTCCCAACGCATTTTTTACCCGTCACGGCGGGGTAAGCGCCCCTCCTTTTGATACACTTAATTTTGCGGTGGGAACGGGTGATATTAAAGATTCTGCCGAAAACGTACAAGCAAATCACCGTATCGCCGCATCTATATTTGATTTGGACGAAAATTACGTTTGCCGCACTTATCAGACTCACAGTACCACCGTGGTTTTTGCCACAGAGCAAGACAGAGGCAGAGGCACGGTAAAGCCCCCTTATGATTTCGATGTGGACGGGTTGGTCACTGACTGCAGCGATACCATACTTTCCGTAAGAAGCGCAGATTGCGTTCCCATTCTTTTTTACGATATTAAAAAAGATATTTGCGGCGCCGTTCATTCCGGCTGGCGGGGAACGGCAGGGGAGATATCCGCCGTTGCCATAAAGATGATGACGGATGCGGGAAGCGATAAAAAGGATATAGTTGCCGCTATCGGACCTTGCGCAGGCGTGTGCTGTTACGAGGTAGGAAGCGAGCTTTACGATATTTTCACAAAGTCCGATCATAATAATTCAAAATATTTTGTACCCAGAGAAAACGGGAAATATTTTCTCGATCTTACAGGGTTAAATACGGCAGTGCTTTTAAAAAACGGAATTTTCGCAGAGAACATTTCCGCTTGCAATATATGCACCTGCTGTAATACGGATATGTTCTTTTCCCATCGTATGCAGGGAAAAGAGCGTGGCACCATGGCATCGTTCATAATGAAAAGGAGAAAATCTGATGAGCGTTAGAATTATACATACTGCGGATGTCCATTTGGATTCTCCCTTTACCGCATTCACTCCCTCGGGAGCCGAAAAACGCAGAGAAAATATACGCAAGAGCTTTCTTGCACTTATAGAAAAAGCCCGTGAGGAAAAAACACAGCTTTTCCTTATATCAGGCGATCTGTTTGATACCGAATTCGCAACCCGCGACACGGCGCTTATGCTTAAAAATGCATTTATTTCTTTGCCGGATTGTAAGTTTTTTATTTCCCCCGGTAATCACGATCCTTTTACACAATCTTCGGTATATGCCACCGCCTCTTTCCCTTCCAACGTTCACGTTTTCCGTGAAAGAGAATGTGTTGAATTACCCGAACTGGGTGTCCGTGTGTTCGGATACGGTTTTACATCCTCTATTTGTAACGAAAGCACCGTTTTGGGATACGAAGTGCCCGATGATGATATGATAAACATCCTCGTTTGCCACGGGGATACGTCGGGTGCGCTTTCGACCAACGGTCCCGTTACCAAAAGAGATATAGGTGAAAGCGGCTTTGATTATGTTGCTCTCGGTCATATACACAAAGGCACGGGAGTTTGCTTTGAAAACGGCGTTTCTTACGCATATCCCGGCTGTCTTTGCGGCAGAAGCTTTGACGAAACGGGTGTAAAAACCGCCCTTATCGGCGAAATAGAAAAGAATAATATTACTCTGGATACCGTTTCCGTTGCCTATATGCAGTACGAAAGCATTGTGTGCGATATCACGGGATCGGTTAGCAGAAGAAACGCACTTGAAAATATACGTAACGCAGTTTCCGTATTTCCTGCAGGCACGGTAGTACGTGTTACCGCAGAGGGCAACACGGCGGAGGAATATTTACTTTCTCCCAATGAGCTTGAAGGTCAGGCCGAGTGCGAGGTTTATATAATCGATAACACCAGACCTGTAATCAGCTTTACCGATATAGAAAGCGAAAACACCCTACGCGGTGCCTTTTACCGTATAATGGAAAAACGTATTGCCTCTGTCAGAAGCGGAAGCGAAGAATACAATACTCTGGTAAAAGCTCTCAAATACGGTCTTACGGTGCTTGATGAAAAGAATATTGCAGATTTCGGGGAGGATGAAAGATGAACGCAGTCGTTATAGAAAAATGTGAAATAGTCTCCTTCGGCTGTATTTCCAACACCGTCATCACTCCCGCATCGGGAATAAATTTAATTACCGCCCCCAACGAAAGCGGAAAAACTACGCTTGCTCATTTTATAAAGTTTGTATTTTACGGATTTTCGGGACAGCGTGTTTCCACCGTTTCGGATAACGAAAAAAAGCATTACGTCCCCTGGGATAACCCCCGCACCGCAGGCGCTGTCGAATTTTCGCTCGGCAACACCAAATACCGCGTTGAACGTGAGTTTTTGGCAGGCAAGGACATCTGCGTGGTTACGGAAAAACTTACGGGAAAAGAGATTTTAAAAGGTCTTGTACCCGGCGAATGCTTCTTCGGTGTAAAAGAAGAGATATTTACAAAAACTGCGTTTTTCCGTCAGCTTTCTTCTCCCGGTAAAAAGGATGATGAGCTTGCGGAACAGCTCAGAAATCTTGTCGCATCCGCAGACGAAACGGTTAGCACCGCAGATGCCTTGAAGCGTCTTTCCGATGCAAAGAACCGTCTTCGCAGCCGAGTAAAGGGCGGAGGATTGATTCCCGCTTTGGAAGAAAAACGGGGAGAGCTTGATAAAACGCTGGGTGCCGCAGTTTCTCTTTCCGGTGAATTGGGAAAAGTAGAAGCGGATATAAAAGAATCCGAAGCAGGATTAAAATCAAATGCGGAGCTTCGTGCACAGGTAACCGAAGAACTGAACGGTATAGAAAGATACGAAGCGTCCTTAAAATATGAAGAGCTTAAGGAACACGCCCGCAAGGTAACGGAATCGGAAGCAGAGTATAACGAATCCGTGGTGTGCTTTGGCGGCAAAGAACCGGATAAAGATGCGGTTGCAGCGGCGCTTAAGCTTATTTCGAAAAGGAACGCTTATATTGTAAAGAAAGACGAGCGTAAAACCGCATACGAAAATGCGGAAAAAGACGTGGAAAACGCTCGCAAGGAAAGCTTGTTTGATGGTAGAAATGTTATTGCTATCCGTAAAAAAATAAGAGCAATCACCTCCGCAAAGGCGCTTATGGTGTTCCTGATAACACTTATGCTTCTTGCGGCAGGAGCTACCGCGGCGTTTAATTTTACAGATCTGTTAGGCGACGTAGAATTTCTGCCTTGGCAGTATATCGTTGTTTTTGCAGGTGCGGCACTGATTATAGGCATTATTTTAATAATTCTTAATTCCGCCGCCTCTCACTTTGCTACCAAAAACGGATTTTCATCTATTATAGAGATGAAATATATGCTTGGTCAGTATCCTGCGGCACAGCAGGAAATTGCAGATCTGGAGCTTAAGGCTTTCAACGCAAAGACACTTTATGAACGTGCCGATGAAGAATTGAATGCTCTGGACAGAGAAATATTCACTGTTACCGAAGGTATGCCCGGTGATGCCGAGAACGTTGAAAAACGTGTGGCGGATATTGTTGCCGCTACCGAAACGGCTCTTAACGCCCGTACCAAGCTTGAAACCGCAAAAGCGGTGCAGGAAGCGGCGTTTGCCGGTTGTGATCTTAAAAAGATCAGCGAACTTGCGGAAAATGCATCACAGCCTTTGCATACCCGTGAGGAACTGGAAAAAGCATTGCGCTTTTTAAAGGACGAAGACGAAAAGCTGCTCGGAATCCTTCGTGAAAGAGAGGGTGAGCGAGGCAGAATTATCGGTGCAGGAGGCGAGCCTGCTCTTATTCAGGCGCAGAGAGATTCCGTTGCCGCACGTATACGCTATCTTGAGCAATCATATAATGCGGTAAATATAGCCGCAGAAGCCCTTAATGAAGCGGATAAATATATGCGTAGCATTGTTTCTCCCGCCCTTTCCCGTCTGGCAGGTAAATATATGTCCGCGGTTACAAAAGGAAAATATGACAGAGTTTCCTTTGATACATCGCTTATAATGTCTTATGAAACCGATTCGGGAACAAAACATTCCGATTATATGTCCGCAGGTACGAGAGACAGCGCATATATGTGTCTCCGTCTTGCACTTATAGACCTTGTGTTTTCCGAAACCCGTCCTCCCTTGGTGCTTGACGATGCTTTCGTCCGCCTCGACGGAGACAGGCTTGTGAATATGCTTGAGCTTGTAAAAACGGTTTCGGAAAAGGGACAAGTATTTATCTTTTCCTGCCACGACCGCGAAGAACAGATTTTAAGTTCTGCGGGAACCGAATATAACAGGATAGTGATCTGATGGATTTTAAAACACCGTTACAATACGTAAAAGGTATAGGCGAAGCACGAAGCAAGTGCTTCGCCAAACTTGGTTTATACACGGCAGGAGACCTTGTATCCTTTTATCCCCGTACATATCAGTACAGAGGTGAAAACAAAAAGGTTTCCGACGTTATTGACGGTGAAGTATGCTCGCTCCTGCTTACTGTGGATTCTCCCGTAAAAAGCGGCGGAGGAAAGGTACAGTATATAAAATTTACCGCAGGGGACGATACGGGTACCGTAAATATAACCTTTTTTAACCAGAAGTGGCTTTTAAAGGTGTTTTCCCAAGGGCGTGCTTTTCGTTTTTACGGTAAAGTAACCTTTGGCTTTTACGGAAAAGAAATGGTCTCTCCCGAGGTGGAGCCCGTTCTCCACGGAAAAAAATTAAAAGACGTTATTCCCGTGTATCCCCTTACAAAAGGACTCACCCAAAAAACGGTGTGCTCGGCGGTAAACAACGTGCTTCCGTTATCCGAAGATATGCAAGACGTTCTGCCCGAGGATATACGTAAAAAATATGCACTCCTTTCAGTAAAGGATGCGGTAAAGCTTATTCACGCTCCCAACAGCAGGGATGACGTTGCAAAGGCGCGCCGCTCTCTTGCCTTTGAAGAGCTTATAGTCTTTCAGACGGCACTTCGTATTTCCCGCAGAGGTGTTTCAAGCTCCAAGGGTATAAAAATGACCTTTAAAAACAGCGGTGTAAAATCCTTTTTTGAATCTCTGCCGTATTCCCTTACCTCTGCTCAGGAAAGAAGCGTTAAGGAAATACTGAGCGATATGTGCAAGGATACTCCCATGACCCGCCTTTTGCAAGGCGACGTTGGCAGCGGAAAAACCGCAGTAGCCGCGGCGGCTGTGTATTTTGCCGCCAAAAACGGATATCAATCCGCCTTTATGGCTCCTACGGAGATACTTGCCGCCCAGCACGCAAAAACTCTTGATAAAATGCTGTCTTCCTTTGGTATAAGAGTAGGTTTGCTTACGGGCGGGCTTACAAAAAAACAAAAGACCGTTTTGCAGGAAAGCATTAAAAACGGAGCAGTTGACGTTATTGTGGGAACCAACGCCCTTATTCAGGATGCGGTGGAATATCAGGCACTGGGACTCGTTATAACCGATGAACAGCACCGCTTCGGCGTTATGCAGAGAGCACGTCTTACGGAAAAAGGCGGAATAGGGGATATAAAACCTCATATGCTGGTAATGTCTGCTACACCCATACCGAGGACGCTGTCTCTTATCGTTTACGGCGATCTTGATATAAGCGTGCTGGATGAGCTTCCTCCCGGAAGACAAAAGGTGGATACCTATCTTGTGGGAAGCGAAATGCGAGAGCGTGTGTTCAGAATGATACGTTCCCGTATCGACGAGGGAAATCAGGCATATATAATCTGCCCCTTGGTAGAAGAAAACGAAGAAAGCAGTAAACAAAGCGCAGAAGGCTATGCAGAGGCTTTGCGCAGAGGCAATTTTTCGGATATTAATATCGGTATGCTTCACGGCAGAATGTCGCCCGTGGAAAAGGACGAGGTAATGCGCGGATTTTCCAAGGGGGATATAAAGATACTCGTTTCCACCACTGTGGTGGAGGTAGGGGTGGACGTACCGAACGCAACGGTAATACTTATAGAAAATGCAGAATGCTTCGGACTTTCCCAGCTTCATCAGCTGAGAGGGCGCGTTGGCAGAGGAAAGGATAAAAGCATGTGCGTGCTTTTGTCCGACCACGCTCACGGAAAGACCGAAAGCCGCCTTAAAATAATGTGCGAAACAAACGACGGATTTAAGATAGCCTCCGCAGACCTTGAGCAGAGAGGTCCGGGAGATTTCTTTGGGGAAAAGCAATCCGGCGAGCTTGTTTTCCGTGTGGCTTCCGCGGCGGATATGAATATGCTGGAGGAAGCGAAAAAGCTTTCCGAAGAGCTGTTCGCAGGCGGGCAGGCAAAATACCCCGAATTGTTTGCAAAAGCAAAAGGCTTCGCTTCGGGAAACGAAAGAGGGAATAAGATCAGTTGATGAATATAAATAATCACAATTTCAAATACGGTCTTTTTCTCGCCCCCATGGCAGGGGTTACCGACCGTGCATACCGTGCTCTTTGCGTGCGGTACGGTGCAGAGCTGGTTACCACCGAGCTGGTTTCCGCAAAGGCGGTTACAATGGGGGATGAGCGCACCTTTAAGCTCGCCTCTCTCACGGAGGACGAGCATCCTGCGGCAATACAGATATTCGGTTCGGATCCTTTTGTAATGGGTGAAGCGGCGTACAAGCTTATGAAGCTTTCCCCCGAAATGATAGATATAAATATGGGGTGTCCCGTGCCAAAGATCGTTCGCAACGGCGAAGGCTGTGCATTGATGCAAGATGTGGAAAAGGCGGGCAGGATCGTAGAAAACGTTGTCAAAAGCGTATCTGTGCCCGTTACCGTGAAGATGCGCATTGGTATGGACGAAAACCATCTTAACGCTCCTCAGCTTGCAAAGGTTTGCGAGCAGGCAGGGGCTTCCATGATAACGGTTCACGGCAGAACGAGAACCAAAATGTATTCCGGCGTTTCCGATTGCTCGGAGATACGCAAGGTAAAAGATGCAGTTTCCGTTCCCGTCATAGCTTCCGGCGACGTGGGGCTTACCCTCAAGGGCGATGAAGCATATTCTCTTACCGGCGCAGACGGACTTGCCGTAGGCAGAGCCGCTATGGGTGCTCCTTGGATATTTGCATATCTTAAGGACGATATAGACGGTGTGCCCCGCCGTTTTATTGCGGACAGCGAAAAGCTTTCCGTAATAAAAGAGCATATAGACAGGCTGCTGTTTTATGAAGGGGAACGGGCGCTTTGCCAGATGCGCACCCATCTTGCATGGTATACCAAGGGATTAAAAGGCAGTGCCGCATTGCGAAGAAACATTAACACTGCTGTTACAAAAAATGATTTTTATACTCTTGCTGAAAGTATTTTCGCATAGTGTTGACATAACATTCGGCATATTATACTACACCGCTTTTTAACCTTTGTGCAGAGTGCTAAAATGCTTTTTGTAAGGTTGAAAAATGTTGACAAACAATAAATAAGCCGTTAAAATACCGTTATGAGTGATTATACACTCAGGCGGTATTTTTATCCGCCTTAATTTAATTCAGGAGGTCTTTTATGGACAAGTTCTTCAAAATCTCTGAACGCGGTTCAAACGTGAGAACAGAGATAATTGCAGGTCTTACTACCTTCTTTGCAATGGCATACATTGTAGTTACCAACCCCAATCAGGTAGTGGGATTCACCTTCGGCGGCGCTTACGATACTATTTGGAACGCTGTTTACATTGCATCCATACTCGTAGCAGTTGTCGGTACTTTGCTTTACGCACTCTACGCAAAACTTCCTTACGCACAGGCGTGCGGAATGGGTCTTAACTCATTCTTCTTCGTTTCCTTTATTCTTCCCGCACTTCTTTCCGAAGGCGACCCTATAAAGGGATATCATGAAGGTCTGTTTATTATTCTCCTTTCCGGTTTTGTGTTCCTTATACTCTCTGTTACCGGTGCAAGAGAATACATTGCAAAAGCACTGCCCGATTGTCTTAAAAAGGCTATTCCCGCAGGTATCGGTCTGTTTATTGCCTTCATCGGCTTCAAGAATGTTGGCATTATTCAGGAAAACCAGTATACTTTCGTTCAGCTTTTCGATTTCCACGGCGCTATAGACGCAGTAGGTTCTACTGTTGAAGGTCTTACCTTGGCTTCCAAGAGCCAGACTTTGATCGATGCTTTCAGCACTGTTCTCGGTGGCGACGCTGCTAAGGTTATCACCGCTATGGACGCTTGGAAGGTTATGGCTCCCGTTGTACTTTCGCTTCTCGGTCTGTTCCTTATAGCTGTTCTTGATAAAAAGAAGGTTAAGGGCTCTGTTATTATAACTATCGGTGCTGTTACCGTTCTTTACTATCTCACTACCTGGACTCTTCCCGCATTTGACCTCGGCAAGATCGGACAGACTTTCAAGGATTTCGGCGAGATCGGTATCATCGGCGCATTCAAGGGTTATACCGTCTTCTCCGGCGGTGCAAGCGCTGTTATAAACGCAATCGTGCTCGTTATTACCTTTACTCTCGTAGATATGTTCGATACTATCGGCACTCTTTACGGTACCGCTTCCCAGGCAAATATGCTTGATGAAAACGGCGACCCTATCGACGTAAACAAGGCTATGGCTTGCGACTCTATCGCAACCTGCGCAGGCGCAGTACTCGGTACCTCTACCTGTACCACCTTCGTTGAATCCGCAGCAGGCGTAGCAGCAGGCGGCAGATCCGGTCTTACTTCTCTCGTAACCTCCATCTGCTTCTTCGTATGCTTGTTCCTGTCTCCTCTTGCAGCTATCGTTCCCGCATGTGCAACCGCACCCGCTCTTATCTATGTTGGCGTTCTTATGCTCAAGAACTTCGCAAAGGTAGATATGGACGATATCGCATCTGCAGTGCCCGCATTTATGGCACTCATTATGATGCCTCTTACTTACTCTATCTCCAACGGTATCGCAGTAGGCGCTATCTCTTACGTTCTTATCCGTCTCTTCACCGGTAAGTTCACCAAGAAGGATATAGTTGTTACCATCATCGGCATCCTCTTTATTGCGAGATTCTTCCTCGTATCCATGTAAAAAATATTTTAGTATCCCGTTTGGTGAAAAAATCCCAAACGGGATATTTTTTTGTTTACTTTTGGCTTTATTTTTGGTATAATATACCTATCAATTTCCAAAGGGGAAAAGCAAATGGATATTATTGCAAGAATAGCCGAAGAGCTCCGTATTAAAGCAACTCAGGCGGAGGCGGCTGTAAAGCTTATTGATGAAGGAAACACAATTCCTTTTATTGCCCGTTACCGTAAAGAAGCCACCGGCTCTCTTGACGATACCGTGCTTCGTGATCTTGATGAAAAGCTCCGCGCATACCGCGCAGTAGAGCAGAGACGAGAAGAAGTCCGCCGTCTTATAACCGAGCAGGAAAAAATGACGGATGAAATAAACGCAGCTTTGGATAAAGCAGTGACCGTTGCGGAAATAGACGATATTTACCGTCCTTACCGTCCCAAGCGCAAGACCCGCGCTTCCGTTGCGGCAGATGCAGGTCTTACACCTCTTTCCGAGCTTATGCTGGCGCAGGAAAAGGATACGGATATCGCTTTGGAAGCAGAAAAATATCTTAATCCCGAAAAGAAAATAAACACCGTAGAAGACGCTCTTCACGGTGCTATGGATATTATTGCCGAAGGCGTTTCGGATAACGCATCCTTCCGTAAATGGATACGTGAATATACTATGAAAAACGGCTTCCTAGCCACAAAGGCAAAGACGGAGGAGGACAGCGTTTACCGTATGTATTACGACAGAAGCGAGCCTCTTAAAAAGCTGGTTTCCCACCGTATTCTGGCTATTGACCGCGGTGAAAAAGAAGGCTTCCTTTCTGTAAAGGTAGATGTTGATAAGGATTATATCGAAGGATATCTTATAGGACAGACCGTTTCCAAGCAGGTATGCTCCTCTACACAGTATGTGAAAGACGCAGTTATAGACGGTTATGAAAGACTTATCGCACCCTCTATTCAGAACGAAGTGAGAAGCGATATAACCGCATCCGCACAGGAGCAGGCAATAAAGGTGTTTGGCGAAAACCTGCGCAACCTTTTGATGCAGGCACCCGTAAAGGGCAAGGTAGTAATGGGCTTTGACCCTGCATACAGAACCGGCTGTAAAATCGCTGTTGTTGGCGAAAACGGCGAGGTTCTGGATACCACCGTGGTATATCCCACTCCTCCCCAGAACCGTACCGAGGACGCAGAGCGTGTTCTTTCCGCTTTGGTAAAGAAATACGGAATAGATATTATTTCTATCGGCAACGGTACTGCAAGTAAGGAAAGCGAAATTTTCGTTTCTTCACTCCTTCCCAAGCTCAACCGTCCCGTAAGCTATATAATGACAAACGAAGCAGGTGCTTCCGTTTACTCCGCATCCAAGCTGGGCGCAGAAGAATTCCCGCAGTTTGACGTTTCTTTGCGTAGTGCCGTATCTATTGCCCGCCGCGTGCAGGACCCTCTTGCAGAGCTTGTAAAGATCGACCCCAAAGCCATCGGCGTAGGACAGTATCAGCACGATATGAACCCCAAGGAGCTTTCCGCTTCT
>JAGCNA010000064.1 GCA_017646185.1 Clostridia bacterium | reverse complement strand
GGCGCAGTGGCTGTTATTACCGCAGACCACGGCAACGCCGACGAAATGTACGAATACAACAAGAAAAAGGGTGCGGTTTCTTTGAACGAGGACGGAACTCCCAAGGCAAAGACCAGCCATACTCTGAACCCCGTTCCCTGCATTATCTATGATAACACCGGCAGAAACGACTATGAATGTGTGGAAGGTCAGTACGGCCTTGCAAACGTAGCCGCTACCGTTGTGACACTGCTGGGCTATGAACCCAAGGATATGTGGGAAAAGTATATGATTAAAACAAAATAAACGATGAACGATAAACGATGAACGATGAACTAATGGTTGATTTTTGCCCTTTCGGGCAAAAATCTTCCGAAGTTTCTAGTTCATAGTTCCCAGTTCATAGTTTGAGAGATAAACTATGATAATTTCCTTTATTCAATCTTATTTAGCCGGTTCTTCCCTTGCCGAAATTGCCGTTTTCGCGGCGCTTACCGTAATATCCCTTTTGCTTTCCCTTACGGTGCACGAATGCGCTCACGGCTGGATGGCACACAAATGCGGTGACGATACCGCCTATATGAACGGAAGAATTTCACTCAGCCCCTTTGCCCATCTTGACCCTATGGGTGCTTTATCCATGCTGTTTATCGGCTATGGTTGGGCAAAGCCGGTTCCCGTTAACTTCCGCAACCTGCGTAAACCCAAAAGGGATATTGCTTTGGTTTCTCTTGCGGGCCCTGTTTCCAACCTTATACTTGCGTTTATTTTCTCCCTTGCATACACCGCAGTAAACGTATTTATGCCCGTGAACAAGCTGAGCACCATACTGTTTTACGCATTTTATCTTATTGCGGTTATGAATATCGGTCTGGCAGTGTTTAACCTTATACCCCTTCCCCCTCTGGACGGAAGCAAGGTGCTTGCCTGTCTTTTACCCGGAAGAGTAGCCGCAAGGTACCTTATGTGGGAAAGATATTTCTATATTGTAATGCTGGTGCTTATAGTAGGCGATAATATTCCCGTTATAGGCAATATTGTAAACACTATATGGTGGCCCGTGAATTTTGTGAGAGAAGCTCTTGTAACCCTTTTCTCTGTTCCCGGCTACGCATTATGGACACTTTTAGAAAGCCTTTTCTGATATGGAAGATAAAATTGTTAAAATAGAGCAGTACGAAGGCCCTTTGGACCTGCTGCTTGCTCTTATCCAAAAGCATAAAATAGATATTCTGGATATACCTATATCCGATATCTGTGAGCAGTATATTGAATATATAGAAACTCTGCAATCCCAGCAAATGGAGGTTACGGGTGATTTTATAGTTATGGGTTCTACCCTTATGCTTATAAAATCCCGTATGCTGCTCCCCCGCGAAGAAGGGGAGGAGGACCCCAGACAAGTGCTGGTTGATGCACTTCTTGAGCACCGCAAGGCACAGCTTGCCGCCGTGCTTCTGAAGGACAGAGCAGAGGAATTTTACGACAGATTTACCCGTGAGCCCGAGGAATTGCCCCCCGGCAGTTATTCAAGACTGCACCCCGTTTCCCTTTTGGTGGAAGCGTTTATACGAATGGGCACCCGTGTTCCCGAAGAAAACCATAAAAATACCCCCGCTTTGTTTGAAAAGCTGGAAAACGAGCGGTATTTTACGGTGGACGAAAAGGTACTTCACATTGCGGGGCGGCTTTCCCGCTTGAAAAGATGCGTTTTTACCCTGCTTTTTGACGATTGCGGCGGCAGAGGCGAGATTATCGCCACCTTCCTTGCGCTCCTTGAAATGGTGCGTGACGGCGCAGTGCGTGTGGAGGGCAACGGGGATGACGTATATCTTGAAATCGTAACGGAGGAGGAAGAGTAAAAAAATGAACGTATCCGAAATTTCCGCAACGTTGGAGGCGGTACTCTTTGCCTGCGGGTCCCCCGTTCAGAAAGAAAGACTTACCGAACTTTTTGACCTTACATCCGAAGAGCTTACGGTGGCGGCAGAGCATTTGAGAGCCCGTCTGGATTCACCCGAAAGCGGTATTCAGCTTATTTTTCTTGACGGAGCATACCAGATATGCACCAAAAGCTGTATGGCTGACCCTGTGAGAAAAGCTCTTGAAATGAAAAAAACTCCCCCTCTTTCCAAAGCGGCTTTGGAAGTGCTGGCGATTATCGCATACAACCAGCCGGTTACAAGATCTTTTATAGAAACCGTGCGCGGTGTGGATTCCACCTATATCGTAGGTTCCCTTCTTGATAAAGGTCTTGTGTGCGAAAAAGGCGTGCTGGATGCGCCCGGCAGACCTACCCTTCTGGGTACGGGAGAAAATTTCCTGCGCTGTTTTGGGCTTGAAAGCCTTTCCGAACTGCCCGATACCGGTGTGCTGATGGCGGAAAGCGAGACGGTGGGAAGCCTTATACCGGAGGACGAGCAGTGATCGCTCTTTATATAATACTCGGTATTATGGCGCTTGTTTGCCTCTTTTTGTGCCTGCGGGCAAAGCTTTTTGTGATCTGGTGCGGTGAACTCTTTTTAAAGATCGGTTTGGGGATCATTTCTTTTGAAATACCCTTGAGCAAGTATATTAAAAAGGGTGAAGCCGAGGAAAAGACAGAGGAAAAGCCCCAAAAGAAGCAAAAAAAGGTAAAAAAAGCAAAAAAAGAAAAAAAAGAGAAAAAGCCAAAGCCTAAAGTGCCTTTTTCCAAACAGCTTGAATTTTTTAAAGACCTTACCATTGCGGCGTTCAAGCACTTCGGCAAAAAGATAAGGGTGGAAAAATACGTGCTCAAGGTTTCTGTGGGCACACCCGATGCGGCGCAGACAGCCCTGCTTTACGGAACCATAAGCGGGCTTATGGCAAACATAAACCATATTATACTTAATTACCGCCATAAAAAAGGCGCACGGATATATTCCGAATGCAAGCCCGATTTCCTGAGCGAAAGTATGGATATCTACGTTGATATCGGCGCATCCGTTATGCTGTGGAACGTAGTTATTACGGGAATTGCGGCAG
>JAGCNA010000004.1 GCA_017646185.1 Clostridia bacterium | reverse complement strand
TTACCTGGCTCGAAAGGTTCAGGCGTCCGTTGTACATCGTAATAAGTATTCCGAGAAGCTCGAGTGACGGGTTATAAAGGCGCTTTACGGAGCGTATCGTCGAAAGAAGCTGCGAAAGACCCTCAATAGAGTAGTATTCGCACTGCATCGGCACAACTACCGCATCTGCGGCGACGAGCGAATTGACCGTCAGTATGCCGAGCGAGGGCGGACAGTCTATAATTATGTAGTCGTATACATCTCTCACCTTGTCCAAAGCGGCTTTAAGTCTTGTCTCTCTCCGCTGTGTGTCCACCAATTCAAGCTCGGCGGCAACAAGGTCTATACTGGACGGGATTACGGATAAATTCTTTGTGTTACTGCGGCAGATACATTCAGTCGCCGTCTTTCTGCCGATAAGAAGGTCATATACACTGCCGGGGATGTTGCGCTTGTTTATTCCGAGCCCGCTTGTGGCGTTGCCCTGAGGGTCTGCATCCACCAACAGCACCTTGCTGCCCTTTGCGGCTACGCAGGCGGCAATATTTACGGCGCTGGTGGTTTTTCCCACGCCGCCCTTTTGGTTTGCAAAGCTAATTATCTTCCGTCTGCCCATAACAGCAAAAACCTCATACCTTATAATTAAAATAATTCTTCATATAAGTATATCAATTTTTGCGCCCGATGTCAATATTAAACCTCAATATCCTCTGCCAGTTCCTTTGCGGTTTTGGGAGTAGCCCTCGCCGCCCACAGCATACCGCACAGCTTTCGCAGCTTTTCTCCCTCCAAACGGGTAAAAACCACCTCGCATTCGCTTTTTCCGTCTTCATACCGTTTGGTTACGGCTATTATGTTTCCGCATAATCTGTATTCCAGAACAAAATCATCGCAAAGGGATATAAGTATATCTCCGTTTTCCATTTTTGCTTCCTTTCTTCGTGCGTATCGGATGAACATTATATGTCCTATTCTACTTTTTAAAACACGCCGAAAAATGCCGTAATGTGCATAAAAAACAAAACGAAAATGCAGTTTTTTCAATTTTAAAGGTCATTTTTTGCAAAAATACGGTGAATTTTGTAAATAATCAAACAACTGTTTTAAATATTTCCTTCTTTTTTGACCCATGTTGCAAAACATACAAAGCCGCTCACCCAAGGGGGAGGTTTTTTGTCTAAAAAGCTCTCGTGTTTTTGATTTTTGTATATTGACAAGGTGGAAATCTTCATATATAATATGTAGCATGCAAGCTATGGGCATTTTTAGGAAGGTCCGCTTGCAAACAATAAATAAACGGCAAAAAGCCGTAAAAATATAAGGAGAAATGAATATGAACGTTACTCTCGTCCTTGGCATTGTAATAGTTGCTGCTCTTTGTGGTCTCGGCTACGCTGCATTCAACTATTTCTCTGTTAAGAAGCTCGATGAAGGTACCGACAGAATGCGTGAGATCGCTTCCGCTATCCGCGTTGGTGCAAATGCCTTCATTACCTACGAGTACAAGATAGTTGCTATCGTAGCAGTTGTTGTTGCGGTTCTTCTTGCTCTCGTTATCTCTTGGTCTTCTGCTGTTGCATTCCTCGTTGGTGCGACCATGTCCGCTTCCGCAGGCTGGGTTGGTATGAAGATCGCTACTTTCGCAAACGTTCGCGTTACCAACACCGCACGTACCACCAAATCTCTGTCCAATACCTTGAAGGTAGCCTTCAAAGGCGGCTCCGTAATGGGTCTCTGCGTTTCCGGCTGCGCACTTTTGGGTATATTCATCGTATTCCTCGTATTCGGCGTAGGACTTGGTCAGATCAGCGCTTCCGTTGCAGGCACTCAGGCAGCTTCCTGCAAGAGCATTCTCGGTCTTATCAATCCTTCTCTTAACTTCGGTGCAGGCTTTACCATGACCCTTTCCGGTTATGCTCTCGGCTGCTCTATTATCGCAATCTTCGCACGTATCGGCGGCGGTATCTACACCAAGGCTGCAGATATGGGTGCTGACCTTGTTGGTAAGACCGAAGCACACATTCCCGAAGACGATCCCCGTAACCCCGCTACTATCGCAGACAACGTTGGCGATAACGTAGGTGACGTTGCAGGTCTCGGCTCCGACCTTCTTGAAAGTTACGTTGGCGCACTTCTTTCCGGCGCTATCCTTGCTATCGAGCTTTTTGCAAAGCACGTTTTCGGCAACACCGAAATGCTTGAAGCAATGCTCTACTTCCCCCTCGCATTCTCCGGCGTAGGTCTTATCTCCTGCGTAATCGGTATTGCTTCTCTCTTTGTTCGCAGAAAGCTTTCCGATAACCCCCACAAAGAGCTTAACGGCGCTACATATATCTCCGCGATCCTTACTATGGTTCTCGGCGGCGTTATCGCTTATTTCTCCTTCAACAAGTTCACCGGTCTTATGATCGAAGGTTACGATAACCTTTCCGTATTCGATTCCGTTGAATTCCACATCGGCTGGATCTCTCCTTGGGTTGCTGCTGCTATCGGTATCATTGCAGGTATCGTTATCGGTAAGATCGCAGAGTACTACACCAGCTATGATTACAAGCCTACCAAAGAGCTTTCCGCTTCTTCTATCGAAGGCTCCGCACTCACCATCACTCAGGGTCTTGCACTCGGTATGATCTCCTGTATGCTTCCCTGCGTAGTTCTTGGTGTTGCTATTTACGGTTCTTACCTCCTTTCCGGTATGTACGGCGTTGCAGCTGCCGCAATCGGTATGCTTTCCTTCGTTGCTACCACCGTTTCTGTTGACTCTTACGGTCCTATCTCCGATAACGCAGGCGGTATCGCAGAAATGTCCTACCTCGAACCCGAAGTTCGTGAAATCACTGACGAGCTCGACGCAGTAGGTAACACCACCGCAGCTATCGGTAAGGGCTTTGCAATCGGCTCCGCTGCTCTTGCAACCCTTTCTATGATGACCTCTTACATCTTCGCATACACTGCAGCTCCCGAAGTTCCCAACTTTGCAGAAGGCGCACTCGATAAGATTACTCTTAACATTATCGAACCCGCAGCTCTCGTTGGTGCTATCGTTGGTGCGGCTCTTCCCTTCATGTTCTCCGGTATGCTTATCAACGCTGTTGCTAAGGCTGCTCGTAAGATGGTTGAAGAAGTTCGCCGCCAGTTCAAGGAAATCGACGGTCTGCTTGAAGGTAAGGTTCTTCCCGACTACAAGACCTGTATCGAAATTTCCTCTCAGGGCGCTCTTAAGGAAATGCGCGTTCCCGCAGTATTCTCCATCGCATTCCCCGTTGTTTGCGGCTTTATCTTCGGTGCAGAATTCGTTGGCGGCGTTCTCGTAGGCGCTACCATCTCCGCTATCATGCTTGCTCTGTTCACCGGTAATGCCGGCGGCGCATGGGATAACGCAAAGAAATATATCGAAGTTGGCGGCGTTGCCGGCCACAAGAAGGGCGGCGATGCTCACAGCGCAGCAGTTGTGGGTGACACCGTAGGCGATCCTCTTAAGGATACCGTTGGTCCTTCTTTGGATATTCTTATCAAGATCATGTCCACCATTTCTTTGATCACCGTTACCGTGTTTGCAAAGTACAACCTTATGGGCTTGCTCGAAGGTCTCTTCAAATAAGATAACATAACAAAGTGTGTATCGGCTCCGTTTTTGCGGAGCCGATATTTTTTCTTGACAATGTGATATCTGTATGTTATAATGTCTTTGCGAGCGGAGTCCGCCATAGGCTGATTTTGCTGTGAAACACGAGGTTTGGCGCGGACTCCGTATTTTTTTTTACGGGTAAGTCTGTGCTTTTTTTAATTTTGTTTTAAAAATTAATGTAACCAAACGGGCCTTTGCAAAGTATTATTATTGAAGTTAAATGTGAAAGGATGGTAAGTGATGAAGAAAAACATAGTTGTTTTTGTAACTGTGATTATGCTTGTTTTATCTATGCTGGCGGGATGTAACGCACCCGTTCCCCCTGTAGGCGTAGGCGGGGAAAATTCCGCTCCCATAGCAGACGCTCCCAACGAAAGCGTTGAGGGCAGTAACGATACATCGGGAATAACCGATGGTGTTGAAACCTCGGGAATACCCGAGGACGAAGAAAACGGAGATTCTTCAAGAGATGAGGTTTCCTTTGAGGTAAGCGGAGATTACAATCCCGATACAGACG
>JAGCNA010000063.1 GCA_017646185.1 Clostridia bacterium | reverse complement strand
TTAATCTGCAGGTTATACGCACAGCAGGTATGATGGATATGCATTGCATTGTTTTCGTGCGCAGTAAAACGCCTACGGAAGAAATGCTGGCTGCCGCGGCAGACCACGATATTGTGGTTATGACTACGAACCTTCGTATGTACGAAGCCTGCGGTATGCTTTATAATAACGGACTCGGTCGCTAGGAGTGAAAGAAGTGTCGGATAATAAAAAATTATCCTATTGCTTTGATGTGGACGGAGCCAACTTTACTTCGGCGGGAGAAGCTTCCGTTAAAGTAAAAAAGAGACTTCGTGAAGCCGGCTTTGACCCTGAAACGATACGCAGAGTTTCTATCGCCATGTACGAGGGTGAGATCAATATGGTCATCCACGCAGGCGGCGGAAAGGCTGAAGTCGTTATAGAAGAGGACAGAATAGTTATTATACTTACAGACGAAGGCCCCGGTATTGCCGATATTGAGCAGGCAATGCAGGAAGGCTTTTCCACCGCACCCGATAATATACGTTCCCTTGGGTTCGGCGCGGGAATGGGTCTTCCCAACATGAAACGTTATACCGATGAAATGGTGATCGAATCCCGGCTGGGAAAGGGCACAAAGATTACCATGACGGTATATGTGTGAAAGTGAGGAAGCGATGTCGGTTTACAGACACTCGGTGTCGCTGGAATCGGAAAAATGCAAAGGCTGTACCCACTGTCTGCGCAGATGTCCCACAGAAGCGATACGTATACGAGACGGACGTGCGGTTATAAACACCGAAAGATGTATAGACTGCGGTGAATGTATACGGCTGTGTCCCCACAAAGCTAAAAAAGCAATTTACGATCCGCTTGAAAGCATAAATAATTTTAAATACAAAATAGCTCTGCCGCCCCCTACGCTGTACGGTCAGTTCGATAATCTGGATGATGTTGACTGTATGCTGAAGGGACTGCTTGATTACGGATTTGACGACGTGTTCGAAGTAGCCTGCGCGGCGGAAATGGTAACGGAATATACAAGGCATTATTTAAAAACGGAGAATATTCAGCGCCCCGTAATAAGCTCTGCCTGCCCCGTTATCGTAAGGCTTATCTCGTTAAGATTTCCCACGCTGGCAAAGCATCTTATACCCATAATGCCGCCCGTGGAGATTGCCGGAAAGCTGGCACGGGAGAAAGCCAAAAAAGAACACCCCGAGCTGAAGGACGAAGATATCGGCGTAGTTTTCATATCTCCCTGCACGGCAAAGGTAAGCTACGTTAAAAACGCTCTGTGCGGTGAAAAAAGCAGTAATATCGATCTGGTAGTTTCTATGAGCGATATGTACTTTGAACTGCTTAACACCATGAAGAGCGAAATTGCCCCCGAGCCACTTTCCCGCACGGGAATGATAGGCGTAAACTGGGCCACCAGCGGCGGTGAATCCTCTTCCCTGCTGAACGACAGATATCTTGCGGCAGACGGGATAGAAAACGTAATAAAGGTGCTTGACGATATTGAGACCGGCTCTTACCCCTGCCTGGATTTTATTGAGCTTAACGCTTGTCCCGGCGGATGTGTGGGCGGTGTTCTCACTATGGAAAACCCCTATATTGCAAGAGTAAGATTACAAAACATAAGAAGATACCTTCCGGTAAGCCAGAACCGACCTGATATGAAGGGAACGGATTATCCCTTCCCCGCAGAATACGACGTTGGCGAATTTCCGGAAATCAACCCCGTAAGGATGTTTTCTCAGGACAGAAAAACCGCAATACGCTTAATGTCGGAAGCGGCAAGCTTTTTTGAAACCTTGCCCGAAATAGACTGCGGTTACTGCGGTGCCCCCAACTGCCGTGCTTTTGCGGATGACGTGGTGCGGGGTATGGCAAAGCCTGAGGAATGCGTGGTGCTTGCCAAAAAGAAAAACGGCATAATTTAAAAAAGGAGCGTACAAAAAGATGACGGTTAACCAGCTTATTACACATTTGAACCCTCAGGTGCTTTCTCTGCCCGAAGGGGATAAAACTGTGCGCGGCTGTTATACCGGCGATCTGCTCAGCTGGGTAATGGGAAAAGCCCGTGCCTGCAACGTCTGGGTTACGATAATGTCAAACATAAACGTGCCCGCAGTTGCTTCGCTGGCAGACGTGAGCTGTGTCATTATCGGCGAAAACGCCCGCCCCGAAGATGACGTGATCGCTATGGCGGAGGCAAGAGGAGTAAACATTTTGCTTATGCCCGACAGCGCTTACGATATCTGCATTAAATTGAGCAAGATACTATGACATCTTACGACCTGCATATACATTCCTGTCTTTCCCCCTGCGGTGATGACGATATGACAGTAAATAATATCGCAGGAATGGCAAAGATAAAAAATCTGCGTGCCGCGGCTCTTACCGACCACAACACTTGTATGAACGTACGGGCGTTTGAATTCGCTTGTGAGCAATACGGAGTTGTGGCAATACCGGGAATGGAGATAACCACTTCGGAGGAAATACACCTGCTGGTATATTTCCGTTCTGTAGACGACGCGGAACGATTTGAAGCGGAATTTGATAAATACCGAACAAAAATAAAAAACCGTGTCGACCTTTTCGGGCATCAGCAGATACTGGATAAGGACGACAAGGTGATCGGTGAATATGAATATCTTTTATCTGTGGCATCTGCCCTTTCGGTAGACGAAGTTTACGAAATGGCTTCCCGATACGATGCCGCTTGCGTACCCGCCCATATTGATAAGACCTCAAACGGAATGATCGGTATTCTGGGTATGATGCCGGAAGCACCGGTGTTCGATTGCGTGGAGATAAAGGATATTTCAAAAAAAGAAGAGATATTTTCAAAAAATCCCATACTCGAAAATACTCCCGTTATTTCCGACAGCGACGCTCACCTGCTGTGGGATATTAACGAAGCAGTTAACTTTTTGCCTGTTTCCGCCCACGGCACGTCCCATGAGGTGCGAAACCGTATTATTGATTATCTGCGAGGCGAAAAATGAAAGAACTGTCCCTTAACATACTTGATATCGCCCAAAATTCCTTTACCGCAGGAGCATCTCTTACCGAGATACTGCTTACAGAAAAGGAAAACCGATTTATAATTCAGGTTAAAGACGATGGATGCGGTATGAGCGAGGAAACGCTTTTAAAGGTTTCCAACCCCTTTTATACCACCCGCACCACCAGAAAGGTGGGACTGGGTATTCCCTTGTTCCGTCTGGCTGCCGAACAGACCGGCGGTTATATTGAGATACAAAGCTCCCAAAAGCCTGAAGACCACGGTACGGTGATAACCGGAGTGTTTTTTAAAGACCATATAGATTTTACCCCCTTGGGAGACATTGCATCCACAGTCTGCCTTCTGGCGCAGGGATGCGGGAATGGAGATATGGTCTTCCGCCACCAAACCGAAAACGGCGAGGTGGAATTGGACACAAGGGCTTTGCGAGAAGTCCTGCAGGGATTACCCCTTTCAAATCCCGACGTACAGCTTTGGATAAAAGATTACGTCAAACAACAGTATGAAAATATAAAAATGTAAATATACCGAAAAAGAAAGGATCTTTTGTAATGAAAACATTAGCAGAACTTGCCCAGATCAGAGAAAAGATGAAGGACAAGGTCGGTATCCGCGAAGGCGTAAACGGAATACGCATAGTAGTTGGTATGGCAACCTGCGGTATCGCCGCAGGCGCAAGACCTGTTCTTAACACCCTTGTAGAAGAGGTTGCAAAAGAGGATCTCTCCTCCAAAGCTACCGTAACCCAGACCGGTTGTATCGGCATTTGCCAGTACGAACCCGTTGTTGAGGTTTTTGAAGCAGGCAAAGAAAAAGTTACTTACGTTAAGGTTACTCCCGATATGGCAAAGCGTATCGTTGCAGAGCACATTAAGGGCGGCAAGATCGTAACCGAATACACTATAGGAAATTATAAAATATAAACGGAGGAAACGTATAAATGATTCGCGCTCACGTACTTATTTGCGCAGGTACAGGTTGTACCTCCTCCGGCAGTGCCGCTGTAAGAAAAGCACTGACCGCCGAGCTTGAAAAGCACGGACTTACTGAGGAAATTAAAATGGTCCAGACCGGATGCTTCGGTCTGTGCGCTCTCGGTCCCATAATGATAGTTTATCCCGAGGGTATTTTCTATTCCAGAGTTACTGCGGAAGACATTCCCGAAATCGTAGAAGAGCATCTTCTTAAGGGACGTCCCGTTCAAAGACTGGTTTACAACGATCCCGTTGTTGAAGGCGGCGAAGCTGCTTCTTCTCTTAACGAAACTGCATTCTACAAGAGCCAGATGCGTATAGCTCTCCGTAACTGCGGTGTTATCGACCCCGAATATATCGAAGAATATATCGGACGTGACGGTTATGCAGCTTTGGGTAAGTGTCTTACCGAAATGACTCCCGATGAGGTTATTCAGCTCGTTCTGTATTCCGGCATCCGCGGACGCGGAGGCGCAGGCTTCCCC
>JAGCNA010000062.1 GCA_017646185.1 Clostridia bacterium | reverse complement strand
TCTATTGTATCTTTCAGTATTTTTAAAATTAATTTATCTATACTTTTAACGGTTTTTTCGCTTTGCAAATACTCTTTTCTTGCGTTTTTGCAAGACTCGTACTCTCGGTTTTCTTCGATATAATCGGCAATAAATATAATTTTCTCTATTTCCGTCATATTCGGTCTGCCGGTGGTGTGGTAGCGCACCGCATTAACCACGCTTTCGTTTTTGCCTTCTCTTTTTAATTTTTCCGCACCCGTGAACGCATGCATCACCGCAGGGGAGCGCAACAGTTCCTGTGTCTGCAGGATGCCGTATTCCTCCAGCAGGGGTATTTGCTCCATGTTTTTCGTGCAATCGTGGTAAAAAGCGGCGGTATATACGTCCTCTTTGCTTACGTGGGGGAAAACCTCACTCCGTATCATCTCCGCGGCGCTTACCACGCCGGAAATATGCTTTTCCCTGCTCATTTCAGGGGAAGCACTATCTTTCTGTTGTCCTTGTTCTTTGCCTGCTTGTAAAGGACAATTTTTCTTCCTATAACCTGCACAGGCTCTGCGCCCAATTCCTCCACCAGAATATCGCACAGCTCACGGGGGGTATAGGGGCTGGTTTCCAGCACGGTTATTTTAATAAGCTCTCTCGCTTCAAGTCCGTCGGTAAAGGCTTTAAGCTGGTTTTCGTTAACCTCGCCCTTTCCCGCAATATACAATGCCTGCACACCGTTTGCAAGGGAGCGAAGGTACGCACGCTGTTTAGTGGTTATCATTTAAGCAGTTCTCCTATTTCTTCTTTTGTAAGACGGCGGTACTCTCCCGCCTTTAATTCGCCCAGACGAAGTGCGCCGATCTGCACCCTCTTAAGCTGGGTAATGGTAATCCCCACGCTTTCGCACATACGGCGTATCTGGCGGTTTTTCCCTTCGGTAAGGGTAAATTTTATTTGACTTCCCGTAGGGCTTCTTTTAATAAGATCCACACCCACGGGGTTTATCTTTTCCCCGTCCAGTGTGCGCATATTCCGCAAAGCGTCCAGCGCGTTGTTTTCCGCATTTCCCCGAATATACACGTGGTATATCTTTTTCTTTCCGCTTTTCGGGTGGGTAAGACGGTTTGCCAGATCCCCGTCGTTTGTCATAATAAGCAGTCCTTCGCTGTCCTTATCCAGTCTGCCCGCAGGGTACAGACGGTAAGGCAGGTCAATAAGGTCGGATACCGTCTTTCTGCCCATTTCGTCGCTCATAGTGGTAACGTATCCGCTGGGCTTGTTAAGCATAACCGTAATCTTTTTCGATTCCGGCTTAACGGGCACTCCGTTTATGCATATACTGTCCTTTTCGGAAACGGTCATACCTATCTCCGCCTTTTGTCCGTTAACGGTAACTGTGCCTTTTTCAATCTCTTTTTCTGCGGCACGGCGGGACATCACACCGCAGGAGGCAATGTATTTTTGTATACGCTCCATTATTCGGCTGTTTCCGTTTCCTCGGCGGTTTCGTCGGTTTCCTCGGTTTTGGGCTTGGAAATAATATCCTTTATCTTAAGCACCAGCTCGGGACCCTTGTCGATAAGGGAATTCACAGCGGTAAAGGTCTTGCTTACGGGGTCTTGGGAAGCGTATTCAAAGGAGGCGGGGTTCTTAAGGTCAAGCATACGCACCTCGCCGTTTTGTATAAGCAAAAATCCAAGGGGTACCACGCTTACGCCTGCGCCGTTTCCGCCCGCAAAATGGGGAGCTTTTTCCGCAGTTTCGTTTTTGCCGTTGTAATCCACGCCGCCGGAGGCAAAGCCTACGGAAACCTTGGAAAAAGGCACAATGGTAATACCGCCCTCAATGGTTATAGGGTCGCCTACCACGGTATTAACGTCAGCCACAGAGCCGATTTTGGAGAGAGTAGATTCGATTACTTGTTTAAGAGGAATATCATTCATATGAAAATCTCCTTTTTTGGGACACGTTCATTCGGCGCAGAACCAAAAACGCAAAACAGCACAAACGGCTATTCGAAAACCGTAGGGACAGACGTCCTCGGCTGTCCGCTTCTAACGGTTCAGAGGTAGAAATTCTTGCAGAATTTCTTTAAATTTAATTTATTTGCGTTTTTGTAGATATTTTCGCGTCGCTCGCTGTAGTTTACTACAGCTACC
>JAGCNA010000061.1 GCA_017646185.1 Clostridia bacterium | reverse complement strand
GATAGATTTCGAAAAAATATTCAATCTTATAGAACAAGGCGTTATGGGCAAGCTGGTGGAGGTGGAATCCTCTGATGGGGATACGGTAGAGGTGTTCGTGGAATAAATGAAAATAAATATAAAATCGCCGTCCCGCCGTTTAGTTTTGTGGGTTCCGTCGTTTCTCGTTTTTAATCCCGTAACCGCCTCCGTTGCGGGAAGATGGATAAATGCCAAAACAAAAAGCGGGAAAAAGTCGGGGGTATCGTCACGGGCGTGCCGTAAAATATTCAAGGAAATAAACCGTTGCCGCCGCAAAAACAAGGATTGGCGTGTGGTGGATATACTCTCCCCGAACGGAGAACACATATTGATAAAGCTATAAAAAAAGAGCCTTTGTGGCTCTTTTGCGTTATATGTATTTATACAGATTTTTGTTTTTTGCGCCGTCGATACATTCCCGCTCCAGCGCATTAATAAATCCCGTGCCGGCAAACATTTTGTATTTTCCTATCTCTTCGCCGTTATCCACGTCAAAGATCTTTCCCGCTCTGTTTGTCTGCATAAACTTTGAAACGGGGACGATTATAAGCACCTTGTCGTGCTCGCTTTCGTAACCGAAATTAAAGGTCTTTACATACCTGAAAATTTCCAGTCTTGCACCCTTTTTGCCTATGCTTATTACGTGTATATGCTCTCCCTTGCCGTCCTCGTGAAGCACCAGAGGAATTCTCTTTTTAAGACAGCACAGCATCTTGCAGGAATATGTCTTTTTGTCCGTTTTCACGGTAAAGGATTCTCCCGTATAGGGCTGGAAAAGGGATTTGAACGGCACTTTTATTTCGGATAATTCGTATCCTTTTCTGCCGCAGGAGGTTTTCAACTGTTTTATAAACGCCCTGCGCTTGTTTAAAGCACGGATCCCGCGGAACAAAGGCGGTAAAAGGATAACCGCCGCTACGATACACAAAATCGTGATCAACCCGTTTACGGTTATTGCTTCCCCAAGTCCTTTCAAAATTCCGGTTATACCCAAAAAATAAGGGGATATATACACAAGCACGGTACCGCCCATAATATATGCGACCGTCGCTATCGCTGCCTGCTCGTAATATGCGGCGGCGGTGTATTTTTTGTTGCTCTCCCCGTCCTTTTTCCAATCCTTGGATGCGGTAACGGAGGCGATAACTCCCAACAATACAAATACGGGTAAGCAAATACCTGCAATTTTAAGTCTTGAAAGCAGACTCGTGCTTCCGTTATTAAAAACTATTGCAAATGAATTTACTTCAAAAAGGAAAAACTCAAGTGCCGTAACCGCACAAACTATATACAGATATTTCCCCGAAAAAGCTATTTTTAACGCCGTAAAAAGATTTTGGTTTTCCTGTTCAAAATACTTTGCTTTTGCCTGCAGGTCGTATTTAACCCCTTGCTTAAACAAAGAATAAAATGCGCAAAAGGCGGTAATTACAATGAGAATACACAGCGTTTTTACGGAATTTTCCGTTACCCTGCCAAACCGTATAAACTGGTAGACGATAACGGAAACAAGCAGGGGCAAAAGTGCATTGAGCAATACAACCGAACCCTTGCGTATATATGCAAATACTTTGCTCATACAGAACACCCCATTTTATACCTTAAAGCAGGTCGTTTTTAATAATATCCTCGTAGGTTTCTCTTTTAATAATAACCTTTTTTTCGCCGTTTTCCTTAACAGCCACCATAGCGGGGCGGGGAATACGGTTGTAATTGCTGGACATAGAGTAATTGTATGCGCCAGTTGCCAGCACGGCGAGCGTATCGCCTACCTCTGTCAAGGGCAATTTTACGTTTTCCTGTATCAGATCGCCGGATTCACAGCATTTACCTGCGATGGTTACTTCTTTAACGTTTTCTGCATTTGCCTTGTTTGCAATGCAGGCGGAATACTTTGCGCCGTACATAATATAACGGGGATTATCCGTCATACCGCCGTCCACGGAAACGTATGTGCGCACGTTTTCGATATCCTTAACACAGCCGACGGTGTAAAGAGTTATTCCCGCTTCCGCCACAATAGATCTGCCCGGCTCAAAAACCAGATAGGGCAGGGGCATATTTCTTTCGGTTGCCACTTCTTTTACCACGTCTATTGCCGCTTTAACGTATTCATAGGGCGCCAGAGGATCGTCGGATTCCACGTATTTTATTCCGAATCCGCCGCCTAAATTAAGTATATGAGGGTCTATTCCCAGCTTATCACGGAGGTCGGATATAAAGTTCATCATAACCTTTGCCGCTTCCTTAAAGGGGTCCACGTCAAATATCTGGGAGCCGATATGGCAATGCACACCGTCCACACATATATTTTCAAGAGTTACGGCATATTTGTGTATTTCAAAGGCTTCGCCGTTTTCCAGCGCAACGCCGAATTTTGAATCTATCTGTCCCGTACGGACAAAATCGTGGGTGTGTGCGTCAATACCCGGCTTTATGCGGAACAGTATTTTTTGCACCATACCCTTGCTTGCGGCGATTTTGTTAAGAGTATCAAGCTCGTAAACGTTATCCACTACGATATGTCCCACGCCGCAATCGAGAGCAAGCTGAATTTCATCGGGAGTTTTGTTGTTTCCGTGGAAAAACACCTTTTCCATGGGGAATCCCGCTTTTTTAAGAGTGTATATTTCGCCTCCCGAAACCACGTCTGCTCCCAATCCTTCGGATGCGGCTATACGGGCGGTATACATGGTACAAAGCGCCTTGCTGGCATAAAGAGCAAGACCGTTTCCGCCGTAGTAGGTGTCTATGGCGGTCTTGTATCCGCGGCAATTTTGTCTCACCTTGTCCTCGTTAAGAACGTAAAGAGGGGTGCCGAATTCACGGGCGAGAGATACCGTGTCCTGCCCTGCGATACACAAATGACCTTGATTATTAACGGTGAGGTTTTCGGGATAAAGCATAATAGACGCAACTTCCTTTAAAAGAAAAATATTTCTTTAATTATATCACAT
>JAGCNA010000060.1 GCA_017646185.1 Clostridia bacterium | reverse complement strand
TGCTTCGCGGAATTCAGCTTCGGTACACACAAGATTTATGGCTTCAAGAAATGCTTTGGGTGCCATATTCTCGGGGAGCTCCAATACCCGCGCCAATGTATTTCGTTTGGCGGAGCTGCTCTCTCCACCCAAAAGCCCGCACCCGAAAAGGTCTGCTTTTGTAAGAGATGCTTTTTTTGTTATCTCCCCTTCAAAGGGCTTGAGCAGGCGGTATATCACATCCGCTTCCAAGCCTTCGACGCCCAAAATTCCCTCTTTTGAAGGTGTTTTTTTGCGTTTTTCTTTTCCCTCTATTTTAGGGGCATATACGTTTATTATTTTTTCTGCGGGAAGATAGCCTTTAAGCTTTGCCCTTATAAATGCCCCTGCGGAATCGCTGTCCGTAAGCAGTATAATATTTCCACTTCCGCACAGACGGCGCAGCAGTGCTTGCTTTTCCCTGCTGTTAAACACGGAAAAACCGTCAAGCTGTATTACGGTCCCCTCCGCAACCGAGAGGACACGCTGTTTATCATATCTGCCCTCTACCACTACGGGACAGGAAAGCTTAATTTTTTCCTGCATTTACTGCTCCTATTTTGTAAATTGCCGTTTCCAGCACGGTGTACGGGTCGCCCCTGAAATTTTTAAGATGCTTATCCGCCGCGGCGCAAACGCTTACCGCATTGGCAAGGAAATTTCTGCCTCTTCTGGACGCAACGGATGCGTATTTTTTTATAACGAAATCATAACTCTTTAAATCGGATGCGATAGCGGAATAGCTTTTTCCGCAGTTGAGCCCTTCCAGAGTGAGCAGCATATCCGAAAAGGTCTTCGCCAAAGCACCCAGTATCATTATAGGGTCTGCGGAGGAAAAGCGGAGGGAGGCAAATATTTTGCCTGCTTTGGTCATATCTCCGTCAATAACCGCACGGGAAAGATCGTATACCTTGTAGCTTTCGTTGGCACAGCACACCTTTTCCACGTCCTGCACGGTGGCAGGGCGGGAACCGCAGTAGGAACACAGCTTCTTTATCTCTCCCGCCAGAAGATACATATCGTTACCGCATATCGTAACCATATTCTCCAGCACGGTTTTATCTACGGGAGTGCCGAGGGCTGTAAAATGTCTGTTCATCCAGGCAAGAAGCTTGTTGCCCGATTCCGATTCGAATTTTACTATATTGCCGTAATCCTTCATTGCGGCAACAAAAGGAGTAGGCTCTTTTTTCTCGATCGCCTTTTCCTCATCCTCTCCCGAACGGACGGTGAAAAGGAGTATGAAATATTCGGGAAGATCCGAAATAATATCCGCAAGAGAAGAAGACACCGCCGCAGTAAGAGAAGCCGCGGAAAACGCCTGAATTTCTATCATTTTATAATCTGCCATAAGAGGAAGCATATATGCCTCCTCGGCTATTTTTTCCACATCCAGCTTTTCTGCCTCGTATACCGAATAATTGAATTCGGGAACGGGGCCCTCGAGCACGACCTTGCGAAGCTGTGAAACGTAATGGTCCTTCATATATGCTTCGTCGCCGTAAAACAGATACGCTCCCGCATATTCGTTTTTCTTTAATTTTGCTTTAAGTCCGTCTATATCCATACGCTTCACTTCCTTCCGTCAAGATAAAAGATATCGTTTTTGCCATAAGACAAAAAGGTATCATAACCGTATTCTACTAAATTAACATCCCCTGCGGTAACGTATGCCTTCCCTGCGGGAACGGTAATATTTCCTTCAAAAACCTCTGTTTCTATATTCCAACGCGAAGCAAGCTGTTCAACACGTCGGTATATTTCCGTATCACGGTTTTGTGCTCTTATATAAATTTTGTCTATACTTACGTCGGAAAGCATACTGCACAGATTTCCCAGACTGTAAGAATTACATTCAGACATTATGTAAACATCTATTTTGGTGTTTCCCGTTTCAAACACATCGTCGGCAATAACGTACGCACCGCCCATATCCGTAAAAACACATTCTCCGCCGGAAGCGGCAACAAACTGATAACATCCCTTGCCCCAAACGCATTTTACTGCCGTGCGTGTGTTGCTTATATAAGCGTTTGCTCCTGCGGAAATACCTATACACAAAGCCAGACAGCAGGTGCATATTCCAAAGGTGCGCAGGCGGTGCTTTAATTTTACGGAGCCGATAATTATTACCGAAGCCGCCGCTATAAGCAAAGCTGTTTTCATACCCGTTATTTTGGTGGAAACGGCGGCGAATTCAAAGGATGCAAAAAACACCGCAATTTTGTTTAACAAGCGGAAGCAAAGGTCTGCAAGGTGTGAAAGAGGGGGGATTACAAAGCTTAAATAGCCCAAAACCGTGCCGATACTGGAAACGGGTATGGCAAACAGATTTGTTACGGGAGAAATTATTGAAAAGGACCCAAAGAAATAACACACCACGGGAAAGGAAAACAGCGCCGCCACCGCAGATATAAGCACGGAGGAAAGCTGTTTTACCGTAAAACGTACAAAACGCTTTTTGATTTTGGTTACCGTTTCCCCTATGGCGGGAGAAAGGGTGATAATTCCCAGAGAACACAAAAACGAAAGCTGTAATCCCACGGAAAACACGGAATAGGGGTTCAAAAGCAACAATATTCCCAATGCGGTGAAAAGCGATGTGAAGCTATCGTTTTTATAATTAAAGCTTCCCCCTGCAAACACGGCGATACACATTACCGCCGCACGGGAAACGGAGGGAGTGAAGCCTACGCAGCTGCCGAACACAAGGGTAAGAAATATACAGATAAGGCCTGCGTACCTCTTGCCCGCCTTGGTGGAATAAAGCATAAAATACACAGACATCAGTATTAACGACATGTGGAAACCGGATATGACCAGAATATGAGCTATGCCGGAAAAGCGGTAGGCGGAATACAATATGGGGTCTACGTCTGACCGTTCCCCTGTCAGCATTGCCATTGCCACGCCCGATGATTCGGAGGAAAATCTCCTTTGTATAATACCGTTTACCGCATTTCTGAAATTAATAAGCGGTGTGGCGCCTTTTTGGCTGTCAACACGGAAAACGTCCCCCGTGGCAGATACGTATGTGCCGTAAGAATATCCCTCTGCACCCGGATCGGAAAATTCAAGAGTGCAATACACCCGATCCCCGGCACGGATATCCCTTTCAAAATCGTAATATACCCGTACCTTGGCGCCTTTGGGCAAAAGGTTATCGGAAACAGTTAATACGGATACGGTAAATCCGTAGCTGTCGGTTTCGGTTACGTCACCGGTAATATCCCCTTTACAGCCGTAGCTTTGGGAAACGGCACGTTCCGCAACGTATCCCCGAATTTCAAGATACCCCATACCCAGTATCAAAGCCAGCGCCAAAGGCAAAACAGTAGCTCTGTACGGGAAACGGCGTACCGCGAAACACGTTACGCAAAGTACGCCGATAACTGCAAATAATGCTATTTGGGCAACACCTTCCGTAAAAACCGCGCAAAGGATTCCCGCAGCGAAAGCGGTTATCCATAAAGCCAACGGTCTTAAACGGAACATAGGTATCGCTCCTGAAAACTATTTTTCGGGGAATAAAAGAGGAATATGCTGAAGATAGGTTATATCCTCGCGGTATTCTGCATCGCCTTCCGCAAGAATAGCCATCTTGCCCGCAACTATGCCCCCTGCCTGCTTAACAAGCTTTTCTACTGCAAAAAGGCTTTCACCGGTGCTGATAACGTCATCAACGATAACAACACGCTTGCCGCGCATACACTCAACGTCTTCTTTATCTATATAAAGAGTCTGCTTCTTTGCGGTGGTGATAGACTGAACCTCTACTGCGTGAGGATCCTTCATGTAAAGCTTTGCGGCTTTACGGGCGATAAGATATTTGTTTGTGCCAAGCTGACGCGCCATTTCATATACCAAAGGAATACCCTTGGATTCCGCCGTGATAAGAATATCGTGGGGAGGGAGCTTTTTGATAAGCTCGGAAGCGCAGGCAACGGTGAGCTCAACATCGCCGAAGATTACGAATGCGGCGATATACAGATTATCGTTTACCTTGCAAACGGGAAGCTCTCTGTGAAGTCCCGCAACGTCAAGAGGATAGGTAAGAAAGGTTTCGGGATTGATCTTCATAATACAAACATCCTTTTTATATCAGTTTAATTTTTCGGTAAGCTTTTTGCCGCCCAGAATGTGGAAATGCAAATGCTTTACGGTCTGACCGCCGTCCTCACCGATATTTGTGATAACGCGGTAACCGTTTTGTATTCCCGCTTCCTTTGCAACTGCGGGAATAGCGGAAATCACCTTTGAAACTGTATCAATATTCTCTCCGTTTACACAGTCAAGAGATTCGATATGTGTTTTGGGAACCACCAGCACGTGTACGGGGGCGGCAGGATTAAGATCCTTAAACGCCAGACAATATTCATCCTCATACACCTTGGAGGAGGGAATCTCGCCGTTTATGATTTTACAAAAAATACAGTTCATGGTCTTTCTCCTTACTTAAGCTGTGCGGAAAGAATTTCGGGAAGGGCTTCCATAGCCTCGCCCACCTTTTCAACAAACTTGCCGCCGCTGGTAGCGCTATCGGGTCTGCCGCCACCGCCGCCTCCTACTATGGAGGACAGAGCCTTAAGCAGCATTCCTGCGTGGGCGCCTGCGCCTACTGCGCTCTTGCCTGCACCGGAAGCAAAGGTGAGCTTGCCGTCGTTTACTGCGGAGAATACGCATACTGCGTCCCCGTCCTTGCTTACGATACCGTCAATAGCGGTACGGAGTGCATCTACGGGAGTGTTTTCAAAGCAGCATCTTACCAGCTTTACGCTTCCTACCTGAACAGCCTCTGCGCAAGCGGCGGAAGCCTTGGTGGAACAAATTGCTACGTTTGCCTTTTCAAGCTCCTTGGAAAGATTCTTGATTTCTGCCTGAACAGCTTCTGCTCTGGTAATTATATCGTTTACGCTGTTTGCCTTGATGGTAGCGCGAACCTTTTCGATAGTATTATCCCTCTCACGGAATGCATTCAAAGCGTTCATACCGGTGATAGCTTCGATACGGCGCACGCCTGCGGCAACACCGGATTCGGAAACGATACGGAACAGACCTGCCTTTGCGGTATTGCAAAGGTGCGTGCCGCCGCAAAGCTCTGCGGAGAAATCGCCCATCTTAACAACACGCACGGTATCACCGTACTTTTCGCCGAACAGAGCCATAGCGCCGTCTGCTTTTGCTTCGGCAATAGTCTTTTCTTCGGTGACAATCTCTTCACCCTTAAGTATCTCTTGGTTTACGAGAGTTTCTACAGCAGTAATCTCTTCGCTTGTCATAGCGGCGAAATGAGTAAAGTCAAAACGTGCTCTGTGCTCGTCAACATAAGAACCTGCCTGTTCTACGTGAGTGCCAAGCACCTTGCGGAGAGCCGCCTGAAGCAGGTGAACGGAGGAGTGGTTTCTTGCAATAGCGTTTCTTCTCTCTTCGTCAACACTTGCAACGCACTTGCCCAGACCGATACTGCCTTCGGATACGTAGCCGGTATGGAGATACTGACCTTCGTGAGTCTTTTTGGTGTCTTCTACAACGAAAATGCCGGTTTCGGTGGTGATAACGCCGGTATCGCCTACCTGTC
>JAGCNA010000059.1 GCA_017646185.1 Clostridia bacterium | reverse complement strand
TTTATTTTTATTTTTTTATTTTAATTTAGTCAGTGGGGTGAAAGTTAAAAACCGAAGCCGCCCATGCCGCCGAAGCGCATTTTCTTGCTTCCCTTGCCGGTCTGCTGTTTTGCCATCTGCTTCATAAGCTTGTTTATCTGCTCGTACTGCTTAAGCAGGCGGTTTACCTCTTCCACCGTTCTTCCGCAGCCTGCGGCGATACGCTTTTTGCGGGAAGAGTTTATAATATCCGGCTTGGCTCTTTCCTTGGGTGTCATGGAAAGGATTATAGCCTCCATGTGAGCCATTTGCTTTTCGTCGATTTTAGCATCCTTGAGCTGGGAGGGCTTTATACCCGGCATCATGCCCAAAAGCTGCTCCATACTGCCCATATTCTTGATCTGACGGAACTGGTCCAGATAATCGTCCAGAGTGAAGGAAGATTCCAAAAACTTCTTTTCAAGCTCTGCCGCTTTCTTTTCGTCAAACTGCTGTTCCGCTTTTTCGATAAGGGAGAGCACGTCGCCCATACCGAGGATACGGGAAGCCATTCTGTCCGGATGGAAGGGCTCTATATTTTCTATCTTTTCGCCCACGCCGATAAACTTTATGGGCTTGCCGGTTACGTATCTTACGGAAAGCGCCGCACCGCCGCGGGTGTCGCCGTCCAGCTTGGTGAGAATAACGCCGGTTATATCAAGCAGGTTATTAAAGCTTTCCGCTACGTTTACCGCATCCTGACCTGTCATGGCGTCTACTACCAGAAGGGTTTCGGTGGGGTTGACTTCGTCACGTATACGCTTTAATTCCGCCATCAGAACTTCGTCTATATGAAGTCTGCCCGCGGTATCCACAAACACCATATCGTGTCCGTACTTTTTCGCGTGGACAAGAGCTTCTCTTGCTGTTTTTACAGGGTCCTGCGTGCCTCTTTCAAAGACCTGAACTCCTGCCTGACCGCCCACGATTTTCAACTGGTCGATAGCGGCGGGACGGTAAATATCACACGCTACGAGCAAGGGGTTTTTGCCCTGCTTTTTATACATACGGGCGAGCTTTGCGCAATGGGTGGTCTTACCGCTTCCCTGCAGACCGCACATAAGCACTACCGTGGGAGGTGCGGAGGAAATGGTAAGCTTGGAATTGCTTCCGCCCATAAGAGCCACAAGCTCTTCGTTTACTATTTTTACTATCTGCTGTGCGGGAACAAGGCTTTGCATAACGTCTGCGCCCACAGCGCGCTCGGACACTTTTGCAACAAATTCCTTAACCACCTTGAAGTTTACGTCCGCTTCCAACAAAGCCAGCTTTATCTCACGCATACCCGCCTTTACGTCGGCTTCGGTGAGTCTGCCCTTGTTGCGGAACTTCTTCAAAGCACCCGCCATTTTATCTACAAGACTCTGAAACATATTATTCTCCCAGCAGGGATTCGGCAACCGAGCGGATTTCGGAAGAATCTGTAAGCGCAATAATTCTTTCCGCCGCGTTTTTTACCGTTTGTCCCCTTTCATACACGTGAAGACATTCCTCAAGCTCGTACAGTCTTTCCTCGCCGTGCTTTATAAGGTCACGCACTGCCTGACGGGTGATTCCCGTTTGCTCGGCTATTTCCGCCAAGGAAAGATCTTCGTTGTAATACAGATCCAAAGCATCTCTCTGGCGGGAGGAAAGCACGCGGGAATAGCAATCAAACAGAACAAGTATGCGCTCTCTTCCGTTCATAAAATTCCCGCCCTCTCAAAAAACACCCCTTTCGGGGTACTATATCACCCCAAGAAGCTTACCGGCTTCTCGGGGACCTTGACAAAACATGTGCCTGTAAAGTTTTTTTCTTTACAGGCACATATTATATCCGTTATATAGCGATTTGTCAAGTACTTTTTTGATATTCTCTCACTTTTTTACTTTGTTTTTCCCACATTTTTTCTTGGGTAAGCCTTGTTATGTCACGGCAGAGGGTGCGGGCGCTTCCTTTGCACTCCTTTACCGCGTTTTTAACCGCTTCGGAGGGTAAAAATATATCCTCTCCCCGTCTGCGGGCAAGCAAAGACATCTTTTCGGCGTGGTCAAATCCTATACGTTCAAGGGACTCCTGCCCGAGAGGTGCGAAGAAAATAATATCGTCCACCCTTTCGGTTATATCCGAAGGGAGAAGCGCGGTTACGTCCCCTTTCTCTTTACCGCTGTAAAAGCCCGCCCGCGCAGACAGACTTTCATCGGACACGGTTATAATTACCGTGACATCCTCAAAGGATACCGTGATCCCGTCGGAATCGGTAAGAGTGCCTTTATCCAGAATACGGGATATAAGGCTTTTAACATCGGGGTGGGCTTTTTCCGCGTTATCAAACAGCACCGTGGAAAAGGGAGTGCGGCGCACCGCCTCTGTAAGCACCCCGCCTTCACCGCTTCCCGTATAACCGGGAGGGGCACCGATAAGGCGGGACACGGAATGGGGTTCGGTGTATTCCGACATATCTATGGAGATAAGCCCCTTTGGACTTCCGCTTAAAGCAAAGGCAAGCTTTTTTGCACATTCGGTCTTGCCCACTCCGCAAGGACCGTAAAACAGCATACTCCCCGCAGGACGAGCCCCATCCGCTATACGGGAGGACCGCCTTTTTACTGCGGCTATTATGGCGGAAACCGCCGCATCCTGCCCTATAATTCCGTTTTTCAAGGTGTTTTCCGCCTGATCCACCCGCAGGCAATCGGAATCTGTAATAAATTCCAGAGGAACTCCCGACATTTCCTCCGTGAGATAGGCTATATCCCGCTCCGTTACCGTTTCTCCCCCCGACATACGCTTGGCGGAGGCGGCTTCGTCTATAAGGTCGATAGCTTTATCCGGCAGGTATCTTCCCGAAATAAAGCGGTGGGAATATTCCGCCGCGGCGGTAATGGCTTGGTGGGAGATACATACACCGTGATATTTTTCGTATTTGTCCTTTAAAGCGTACAGCACGGTCTTGCATTCCTCCACCGTGGGCTCGTTTACGTACACCTGCTGGAAACGGCGGCAAAGCGCCCCGTCTTTTTCTATACTTTTTTTAAATTCCTTTGGGGTGGTTGCCCCGATAAGCTGTACTTCCCCTCTGGCAAGAGCGGGCTTTAAGATGTTGGATGCATCCACCGCCCCCTCTGCAGCCCCCGCACCCACAAGGGTGTGAATTTCGTCTATAAACAAAATAACGTCTTTATCCTCGGTGA
>JAGCNA010000058.1 GCA_017646185.1 Clostridia bacterium | reverse complement strand
CTTAAGAACTTTTCGTTCATTACCACAACAGAAAAATACCCTTTGTTTTCACATAAGAATCTTATGTATTCTATGGCGATATCAAGGATTTTTTGTCTGGTACTGCCGTTGTGTCCTTCGAGCAGGGAGGTAACGCGTGCTCTCCATCTGTCTGCAACCGCAGTTATCACTTCTTGAATAAGATCGTTTTTGCTTTTGAAATGACGGTAGGGTGCGGCGCAGGAGAGTCCGCAGGATTTTGCCACGTTACGAATGGAAAAGCCTGCCGTTCCGTAAAGATACAATTCTTCCAAAGCGGCGTCTATGAACTTTTCTTTTGTTTCCGGCAGTGCTTTTCTCATTTTATGCTCCTTTATTTTTCGTTTCTGTTTTCGGGTTCGTTTCTCTTTATTTTGCTTGTGGTGGTTTTAACAAATTCGTTTTCGCGGATAATAATTTTTCCGATATATTTGTAAGAGGGGAACAATTTGTTTACCTCTGTAACCAGATCGGTAATAATCGCCTTTGCGGTTGCGTTACGCTTTGCCGCTTCCGCATTAAGCAATTCCATATCGGGGTAAACGGATACAGCCAAAACCGGCTTGCCGTCCTTTTCCGTAAGGAATACCATACTGTCCTTTACAAAAGGCGAACGGTTTATAAACATTTCCTGCTCTTCGGGGAACACCTTTTTTCCGTTGGGAAGCACTATCATGCTCTTTATTCTGCCTGTAATGGAGAAAGAGCCGTTGGGGTTCTTTTTAACAAGGTCTCCCGTGGAAAACCAGCCGTCTTGCAAAACCTTTGCGGTTTCTTCGGGGTTTTTATAGTATCCCAGCATTACGTTTGAGCCCTTTACCTGCAGTTCGCCGATACCTTCGTCGTTGGCATCGCATATTCTGCACTGTACGCCGATAACGGGGAAACCGGTATCGCCTACAGCGCGGTAATTATCGTTTTGCATAATACAAACGGGTGCGGTTTCGGTAAGACCGTAGCCGATATATACTTTACAGCCGAACAATTCGTAATCTTCGTGGATATTGGGTATCATAGCGGCGGCGCCTACAACAAGACGCTCGATCCGTCCGCCCAAGGCTTCGTGAATAGAGGAAAACAGCTTTCTTCTTGCGGATACAGAAAGTCCTTTTGCCATCGCCTTTTGTGCGGAAAGCAGGGCTTTGCCGCCTTTCATTTTGCTGTAATTCGCCATAATGCTTCTGTGCAGAGTTTCCAGCACCAGAGGCACGCACGCCATCAATGTGGGAGCGAATGTTTTAAGCTCGGCTTTTAATTTGGTAACAGAGCTGTTAAAGGCAATGCTTGCGCCGGAATAAAACAGCGCCTGATCCACCGTACATTCAAAGGTGTGGTGCAGGGGGAGAATGGAGAGTGCTCTGTCTTCGGGAGTAACGTTTACTCTTTTGCGTATCTGCACCACGTTGGAGCAGATGTTGCGCTGGGAAAGCATAACGCCCTTGGAAACTCCGGTGGTGCCGGAGGTGTATAAAAGTATACCCAGCTTCATAGGGTCAATATAATGGTCGCGGTAGGAGGTGTCTCCTTCACGGAGCATTATTTCGCCTCGGTTTATACACTCGGGAATATCTTCCATGGAAATAATAATTCCCTTGTATCCGCTGTTTTTAACCTTATCCAACACTTCGGGAGAGCATATAATGGCTTTGGTTTCGGAATGCTCCAAAAGATACGCCACTTCGTCGCCGCGCAGGTCCTTGTCAATAGGTACGATCACACCCGTGCCGCAGCACACCGCAAAATAGGTGAGCAGCCAGTGATAAGAGTTTTTGCCGGTTACCGCAATTTTTTCGTTTTCAAGTCCCAAGGAATTAAGGTAGGTTGAAAAGGCGCGGATCTCGTTTCCTGCCCGTTCATAGGTAATTTCGGTTACGTTAGCGCCGTTTTTATATAAAAACGCCACCTGATTTCCGTATAATTCACAGCTTGTTTCCACCAGCTCACGGGTGGTCGCCACGTCTCTTACGTTATATACGTATTTTTCCGTATCAATTTTTTTAGCCAATTTAATAAGCCTCCGTTTATGTGATATTAAGCTTTAAGTTAACAATGTTCACTTTTTACGGTGATACTATACCACAAGATTGTTGTTTTGTCAACATCTTTCGAAAAGGAGAATAAATTAATATGTGTTAACCTAAAGATATATTATCACGTTTTTGTCCGTTTGTCCATATTTTGGCCCATATTTTGCAAAAAATACTCTGCGGTTTTCGGCCTAACGCAAAGTCGGATTTCAAAAATGCATATTCTGTAAACAAAAAAGCACCTCAATGAGGTGCTTTAAAATGCTTATGAAATTTAATTACTTCTTAACTACGGAAGTAATGTGGGTGTTAACACCGTTGTACCAGTAGAGGAAGCCTTCCATATCAACAACGTCGCCTGCCTTAAGGTCAGCGAATGCCTTGTATACGTCGGTATCAGCACCGGTGAGGTAAATT
>JAGCNA010000057.1 GCA_017646185.1 Clostridia bacterium | reverse complement strand
TCACCCCGATAAAGAAAAGGCGGCTGCTTGGCGTGCAGATTTCAGAGATGCGGTGCTTTTGGCAGAAAAGCTTGGTGTGGATACGGTTGTAACATTCTCCGGCTGTCCCGGCGATTGCCCCGAATCCAAGCATCCCAACTGGGTAACCTGTCCTTGGCCCGAGGATTTTCTTGAAATCCTTGATTACCAGTGGAACGAAGTTCTTATTCCTTATTGGAAGGAAGAAGCAGAGTTCTGTAAATCCCACGGCCTCAAGCATATCGCTTTTGAAATGCATCCCGGCTTTTGCGTGTACAACCCCGAAACCCTCCTTCGTCTCCGTAACGCAGTAGGTGATATTATCGGTGCAAACTTCGATCCTTCCCACCTTATCTGGCAGGGAATAGATCCCGTTGCCGCAGTACGCGCACTTTCCGGTGCTATCTACCATTTCCACGCAAAGGATACCTGCATAGATAAGTACAATACCGCAGTTAACGGCGTGCTTGACACAAAGCATTACGGTGATGAGCTTCATCGTTCTTGGGTATTCCGCGCAGTAGGCTACGGCAACAGCGAGGAATATTGGCGCAAGCTTATCTCCGAGCTTAAGCTTGGCGGCTATGACGGAATTATTTCCATCGAGCACGAAGACAGCTATATGACAAGCAAAGAAGGTCTTGAAAAAGCGGTAAGCTTCCTTTCCGGAATTATTATCCGCGATCCCAAGCCCTCCACAATGCACTGGGCATAAAGTTCCCCACAAAACAACGTCAGGATAGTTTGCAAACAGACGGTTTGCTTTACGTGACGATATTTTGCGGGGACCCCGAATAAAATTCCCCACAAAACACCCTAAAATTTAATAAAACCAAAGGTGCGGGGGCAAATTTGCCCCCGCAAAATACAGATATGATAAACTATTATTTATCCTGCTTAATAGATTACGCACTTGAAAAAAAGCTTATCGCCGAATGCGATGAAGTTTACATAATTAACCAGCTTATTGACCTTTTCGAATTGGACGGATATGTTCCCGAAAAGGTAACCGACCGTCCCGAGATACACGAGATACTGGAAAAAATATGCGATTACGCTTGTGAAAACGGTATGATCTCCGAGGATACCGTTACCCGCCGCGATCTGTTTGATACCCGTGTTATGGGCATCCTTACCCCCAGACCTTACGAGGTTATCCGTCAGTTCGACCATTGTTATTCCACGTCTCCCCGTGTGGCAACCGATTGGTTTTACGATTTCTGCTGCGATGTAAATTATATCCGCAAGGAACGTATCGCCAAGGATAAGCGTTGGATAACAAATACGGAATACGGCGCTTTGGATATTACCGTAAACCTTTCCAAACCGGAAAAGGACCCCAAGGATATTGCCGCAGCCGCCGCTACTTTAAGTAAAAGCAAATACCCCGCCTGCCTGCTTTGCGTTGAAAACGAAGGCTTTCCGGGTAATATGCGCCATCCCGCAAGACAGAACTTAAGGTTAATTCCCCTTGAATTGGCGGGAGAAAAGTGGATGATGCAGTATTCTCCGTATTCTTATTATCCCGAGCATTGCATCGTTCTCAGCAAAGAACACAAGCCTATGGTTATAGACGGCGGCGTGTTTGACCGTATGTTTGATTTTACGGAAAAATTCCCTCATTACTTCGTGGGCTCAAACGCAGACCTTCCCATCGTTGGCGGAAGTATTCTTTCCCACGAGCATTTTCAGGGCGGCAGATACGTCTTTCCTATGGACCGTGCGGAAGCGGAATATGAATTCACCGTGCCCCGCTTCAGCGGAGTAACCTGCTCCGTGCTCAAGTGGCCTATGTCGGTTATACGGCTTCAGTCTTCCGACCGTTCCCGCATAACTGCCCTTGCGGTGCGTATTTTGGAAAAGTGGCGTGAATACTGCGATGAATCCGATAACATTTATGCCAAGGATGAAAATGGTTTACATAACACAATAACACCTATTGCTCATCTCGATGGAAACATATACAGATTGGATCTGGTTCTCCGTAATAATCAGACGTCTGCGGACCGTCCCATGGGTATTCACCATCCCAGACCGGAGTATCATCATATAAAGAAAGAGAACATCGGTCTTATAGAGGTAATGGGACTTGCGGTTCTTCCCGCACGTCTGGAAAAAGAGATGGCTCGTCTTAAGGAAATGATCCTTCAGGGTAAAGATCTGCGCAGTGATGCACTCACGCTTTCCCACGCAGATTGGGCAGGGGAAATACTTTCCCGCGTTTCCGTAGACGAAGATAATATAGATTCGGTTATAAACAGAGAGATCGGCCACGTGTTCAAAAACGTGCTGGCAGATTGTTCTGTGTTCTCGGATCTCAATTCCTTCAAGCGTTTTATTTCTTATATATCCGCACCCAAAACAAAATAATTTAAGGAGTGTATATTAATGAAAAAAATCACAGCGTTATTACTCGTTCTCGTTTTTGCATTGTGCCTGCCTTTGGCATCCTGCGTTCATACCCTTGAAAACCCGCAACCCCAGACTCCCGTTATCCCCAAAGGTTATCTTGAATACAATAACGAAAAGATAAGCTTTGCATATCCCGAAGGATGGGTGGTAAACGACGGAAGCGTGGTTATTATCGTAAACGAAAGCGGTGTGGGCAACAACATTACCGTTTCTTATGAGCAGTTCAGCGATATGTATTCTACCATGACTGCAGAAACCTTTAACACAACCTTAAAGCCTATGTTTGCTGCGGCAGGCCTTTCCGTATCCAACGCAACGGTAGAACAAGTGGAAAACGATGTTTCCACCAAAATCACCAAAATAACTTACACCGCTGCTGCAAACGGTGTAACGATGAAGCAAACTATGTTCATCTGCGCCGCAGGTGATCGTAATTATATCGTTACCGTTACCGAAACCACCGGCGATCCTCAGCTTGTAAACACCGTGTTTGATACCCTTTACGTAAAATAAAAACAAACAGTCTGCTTTTGGCAGACCGTTTTGCTTGTCGGGGTCCCCGAGAAGCCGCAAGGCTTCTTGGGGTGATTTATTTTTGGTTGTTTTCGTTTTGCTGAATATGGGATACGTCAATTCTGTTATAGGGAATAGATATTCCGTTTTCCTTGAATATATCAAGAATATCCTGCCTTGTTTTAAATACCGCAGTCCAGAAAACGTCGTTGTTTGCGTAATAACGTACGCACATTTTTATTCCGCTTTCGGCATAATCCATAATTTCAACGGTGATGGGATCATCCTTTAATCTGTAAGGATTTTCCTCTGCCACCTGCAGGAGAATGGCACGAACGATACGCAGGTCGCATTCGTAAGGAACGCTTACCGTGATATCCGCCCTGCGCTTGCCCAAAGCAGTGTAGTTAATAACCGCATCGTCGGATAACTTTCCGTTGGGCAGTGAAACCTTAAGGTTATCGGGGGTTGTAATGTGGGTGTAAAGTATGGTTATATCCTCTACCGTGCCGGAGTATCCCGCTCCTTCGATAAAATCGCCGATCTGGAAGGGCTTGAATACCAGCAGCATTATTCCGCCTGCAAAATTGCTTAAGGAACCCTGCAACGCCAGACCGATAGCAAGACCGCAGGATGCAATTGCGGTTACGAATGATGCGGCGGGCACTCCCAGAATAAGCAGACATCCGATAAGCACCGCGGCGTAAAGTGATATTTTTATAAGACTGTTTAAAAAAGAAGCAATGTTTTTATCAATTCGCTGCATTCCTTTTCCGTTTTGAATTTTTTTGGAAAAGGTTCTTGCCAGCTTTAAGCCGATAAAAAGAAGCAGTAACGCAAAAACCAGACGGAGACCGATAGTTTTTGCAATCTCAAAAAGGGTTTGTAAAAGTTGCTTTAAAAGTTCTTCCATGGTTAATTAAATCTCCTTCAGGGCAGATTATATCACTTACCGAAGCTAATGTCAATCGCCATTGACATTTACGGCAGAATGTATTAAAATAGTAAACAGAAAGGAGTGCGGTTATATGAATTTTTTAAACACATACGAACTTCCTGCGTTGGATTGGATCGCCGAGCATTTGCACTGCGGATTTTTGGATGCGGTAATGCCTGCCATAACCTTCCTCGGTAACGGCGGCTGGTTTTGGATCGCTATCGCGGCAGTAATGCTTATCTTCAAAAAGACCCGAAAAACAGGGCTTATGATGGGCGTTGCCCTTATATGCGGCCTGCTTGTTGGAAATATGTTTTTAAAGCCCGTTGTCGGCAGAATACGCCCCTATGAATATAACGAGGCAATACAGCTGCTTATCAAGACCCCTCACGATTATTCTTTCCCGTCGGGGCACACTCTTGCATCCTTCGAGGGAGCGGTGGTGCTGCTTTTAAGAGAGAAGAAATACATAGGAATTCCCGCTGTGGTGCTGGCGGCTCTTATCGCTTTTTCCCGTATGTATTTGTATGTGCATTATCCTACCGATATTCTGGCAGGTACCCTTCTTGCCGTAGCCTTTGCGTTCTTCGGCGTATGGCTGGTTAACAAGCTCTGGGATCACTTTGCAAAGAAGCTTAAAAAGGCATAATATAATGTGTAAAAAAGTGTCGAAATATTTTTCGCCACTTTTTTGTTTTTTGGGGTTGACTTTATATATCTTCTGTGGTATTATAATTAGGCTGATAAGCCGGTGTGGCGGAATCGGCAGACGCCCGAGACTTAAAATCTCGTGGGATTATATCCCGTACCGGTTCGACCCCGGTCACCGGCACCACATTATATATCGCGGAGTAGAGCAGTCCGGTAGCTCGTCGGGCTCATAACCCGGAGGTCGTCGGTTCAAATCCGGCCTCCGCAACCAGTAAAACAAAGACACCCAATAGGGTGTCTTTTGTTTTATTTATTACGAGTTTTTGGGTAACCTCGGATCTTCGGGTTATGAGCCCGAAGGGCGAATAACTCGGAGGTAGCGAGC
>JAGCNA010000056.1 GCA_017646185.1 Clostridia bacterium | reverse complement strand
TATTATGATGCGCAACATGTTATTGATAAATCAATCACAAGTTTTTGAAATATACTTTTAAAAATCGAGCTAAAGAAGCCGAAAGTGAATGTAAAAAGAGTCTTTCATAAAAGTGTTTTTAATGAAAATCACTATAGCAAAAATAGGGGGGATTTACTCGTTTTTTGCAGTATTAAATTACCTGCTAAATTCATCTTCATTGATACAAGAAGGCGCAGAACATCATTGTTCTGCGCCTTCTTTTCTTGGTTTGAAACTGTATTTGGACAGAAGAGTCGATAAATCTCTCAAACTGAGTTCAAGCACTCGCAAGATATGAGGGATGGGCGGTCACTGTTTTTGTTGTCGGGGTCCCCGAGAAGCCGAGAGGCTTCTTGGGGTGATTGGATTTTTTAAGACAGGCCGCCGTCTTTTATGTGCTGCGCAAGAAGGTCTCGCGGGAAGATGTCGGGGTCGTATTCCTCCACCACGGTAAGATGGTTGGGCGCATAGTATGCGGTGTAGCTGTCTACTATCACGTAATATGTTGCGGATGGGTTGAGATTTTGCTTTACGTAGTTTCCGTAATCGTCATAACATATATAGTAATCGTCGTTGCCTGTTGCAAAAAATCTGGATTTAAGATAAACACCCTTTATGGAGCAAAGCAGAAGCTGGTTGTCAAAGGGGAACAGTGCCTGCACATCGGCGTAGGTAACGTCGCCGGCGCTCAGATTATAAGGACTGCGGGCTGATAAATATCCGCCGCCCAGAACTATATCGTATTCATCGCCCCATTCCTCAACGCCGATATCATAATACAGATCTGCCATAAGCTGACACAGATAATAACTGTTTTTATATGATTTGTTATAGCCTATGACCTTGTTGGCAGGGGAGATTATATCGTCATATTTTTCAAGCAGGTCTTCAACCGAGGAATCGCCGCTCATACCTGTATATTGGCTGTGGCTTACAAGCTCTGCGTCCACTTCGGCGCGATTGGTAACCGTGTTCAGCACTACCTCTGCGTGAGATATTCCGCCTTTGTTGTCGCCTCTGTTTTGAAGATGATACACACCGTATTCATCTTTAAGAATATATCCCTGGTGAGTATGCCCCTCAAAAACCAAGTCCACGTATCCGTTGGACAGAGAAATGTCGTAATAAGAAGATATCTGTGATGCGGTAACGGATTTATCGTAATTTCCGGATGAGTTTCCGTATCCGTCGTGTATAATGTAAACAATAAAATCCGCGCCTGCATTCCGCAGCTTTTCCGACTCCGCCTTAACCAGCTCCGTAAGACTGCTGCCTACTTTAAAATACACATCCTCGCGCTTATCTGCGGCAATGGAGGAATAGCAATCACCGATAGCGCCGATAAATCCGATATCAACACCATCTGCCTGCACCATTACGGAGGGGCGGCAGTACTTTGCAAGTTTGTTTGTGTCTTTATCGTAAATATTTACGGCAAGGAAGGGGAAGTTTGCTATCTCATAGTTTTGCTCGATATATTCTTCGCCCCAGTCATATTCGTGATTACCCAATGCCATACAGGTGAAATCAAGCTCGTTCATCCAATCGGTAAGTATCTGTCCTTTTGTGAGGTTGGATTCCGAACTGCCCTGCCACATATCTCCGGCAGAGATAAAGAAGGCATTATCATCATTTTTGCGGGCATTTTTCAGATAAGAGGTAAGCTCGTCCACTCCCGGCTGGCTGTCTGTATCAGCCAGCTTGCCGTGAAGGTCATTTATGCCATAAAAATCCAGATAAACCAGCACGGATATGCTGCAGAGATCGCAGGAGCCGTCGTTGTTTTTATCCGAATGCTTTGCACATTCGTTCTGTTCGGGACGGCTGTTTTCGCCGCTTTCGCTTTGATCCGGTGTTTCTGTCGGCTCGGATGTATCGGCGGGCGGTATGTAGTTTTCGGTTTCGATCAGCTCTGCAAAACGGACGGATGCGGTATCGGATGCGGTGTTGACCGCTACTTCCGCATGGGTGATGCCAAAACTGTCTTCGCCGGAGCATTGCAAATGATATACACCGCGGCTGTCCCGCAGACGGTAAGAGTGTGCCGTGCCACCCTCAAAGACTATATCCACATATCCGTCGGATAAGGAGGGCTCGTAGTAGGAGGAAATCTGTTTATCGGTCAACGTTTGAACATTCTCGGTGTGATCGGCGTCATATCCTCCGTGAAGCAGGTAAATAATAAAGAGCGCGCCCTCTTTTCTGAGCTTTTCGGATTCTGCCTTTACCAAAGCGGTAAGCTCGAATCCGGTTTTGAGATAGAGACTGTCGGAATCAAGCTCTATATCCGCAACCGCACCGATAACGCCTATTTTTATGCCGTCTTTTTCTATTATGACCGAGGGAGAAAAGGCCTCGGCTCTGGTATGAGTGATTTTATCGTAAACGTTTATTGCAATAAAGGGTATTTCTTCGCTTGTGTTTACTTTTTTCTCCGAAAGTTCGTTTAACCCCGGAGCCATGGCAGAAACGTGTATCCCATTCAGTTGGGATACGGTGCTGCCATTTTCGCCGTGCATATTGCCTGCAGACAAAAGTAAAAAGTTTTTCTTGTTTTTTTGTGCGTTTTCAAGGTATGAACACAGCTTTTTCGTATCGGTATCGGAGCCGTACAGATCGCTTAGTGAATATATATCGAAATACACGAACACGGAAGAATAGCATTTATCGCACACGCCGTTTTCGTCGTTATCGAAATGCTTTGCACATACCTTATCTTCCGGCGTGCACCCGCTGAGCAGGAATGCCAGAATCAAAAGAACCGCTAATATATTTTTCAAGGCTTTTCTCATGCTTTTCACCCCGGAGTCCGAATTTTTTTATATTATAGCATCTAACGTCCGCTGTTACAAGGACTTTTATAAAAAGATATTTTTGTGGTTTTTTGAAAAATTCTATTGCGTTTTTTCGCCGTAATATGATATAATATTATGAAATAATGTGATCGGATCATTTTATGGCCGTGCTTACACAGATAACCGAAAGTGAGCAATCTATGAACAGAAGCTTTCGCCTTTCCACAGCGTTGGATGTGGACGATCTCCTGCTGGAGTGTATCCCATACGCTATAAGTCTGGCTAACGAAAAATATAAATTTGACCCGCCTCTTACGGTACACGAAGTGAATCGCTGGGGCAGAACAGGCACCCGTGCGGACGTGATCTTCGAATTCATGGACGACCCTCGTTTTTTTGAAAATCAGCCCGTAATAAAGGGCGCAAAGGAGTTTGTCCGCAAGCTTTCCCGTATGACGGAGATATTCGTTTCCACAGCAGTGTGGCCCGAATATATGACACTTCGTTTTCAGCGTATCCTCAAAGAATTTCCGGAGATCCCTCAGGACCATATTCTTATGGGCTCCCGAAAGGATATGATCGATGTGGACATACTGTTTGATGACGGTATGCACAACGTGCTCAACTCCAACGCCGCATATCCTATTTTGATGCGCCGTCCTTGGAATCAGGAGGCGACCGGGATACTTTCAGTAAACAATTACGATGAATTTCTTAAATTGGTAGAGATAATAGCCAACGGATACAGCGTAAAGCAGGATCAAAAAGCGCTTAGCGAGGGCGGTATAGTTGTTCTTGTGGGACCTTCGGGAAGCGGCAAAAACGAGATCGCGGGAGAACTGCTTAAGCAGGTTTCCTCTTTCGAAAAGCTGATCAGCTATACAACCGATAAAGCAGTGTGCGACCGCGGGGACGGATGGTATCACTATATTACAGACGAAGGATTCCGCCGCATTTCCGATAGCGGAGAATTGTTTGAAACAACTACCTACGCCCATCATTTTTACGGTTCCCGTAAGGCAGATGTGGAGGATATACTTGCAAGAGGCAAGAACGTGCTTACGGTAATGGACATCTGCGGTGCAATGGCTTTGAAGACACACTTCCCGCATGTAATTACCGTCTACGTTAAGCGGGATAAAAAAGAACTTATTACCGCCATACTTAATAAGGATTGCACCACCGAGGATAAGGCTAACAGATTGCTGTCTGTTTCCGTCGAAGCGCGCAACGAGCAGGTGTGCGATTATACCGTTAAGTTTGATGATTGCCTTCAGGCGGTAAAGCGTATCCGCGAAAGACTGTGCGTATAACAGATATACGGAGTATCATCTATGAATTTGAGCTTACAAAAAGCAAATTTCGGGAAAAGGATCATTGCCGGAATATTTGACGGAATATTCACCGGAATAATTGCCGTTGCCGTTGCGACGGTGCTGTCATTGCTTCTCGGCTATGACGGATATATGTCCCAACTGAATGAGACCTATGAGCGATACGAAGCGGAGTACAAGGTAGACCTTCAGATAACCAAGCAGGAGTTTGATAAGCTCAGCGAGCAGGAGCAGGCAGAGTATACAGAAAGGCTCGAAGCTCTCAACCAAGCCCTTGCAGAGGACGGAGAGGCGGCCTACACCTACACTATGCTTATTAATCTTTCCCTGATCATACTCAGCTTAAGCTTGCTGTTGGGCGTAACGGCTATTGAGTTTTTTGTCCCTTTGCTTTTCGGCAACGGGCAGACCTTGGGAAAAAAGATATTCGGGATAGGAGTAATGAATTCCGAATTCATTAAAGTTAATAACGTTCAGTTGTTTGCACGTGCCGTTCTGGGTAAGTTCGCTATCGAGCTTATGATTCCGGTGTGCATAATTATTATGATATTCTTCAATTCCATCGGTATACTCGGTGCATTTGTGCTTATAGGCATCATCATTGTGCAGGCGGTGTGTGTGGCTGTCAGCCGTACCAATTCTTTACTGCACGATACTTTGTCGGGTACCGTAGCGGTGGACCTTGCCAGCCAGCGTATATTCGATACACGGGAAAAGAAGATCGAGTATATCAATAAGCTTCAGGCAGAGCAGGCAGCGCGCAAAGACTATTAAAAAGCATATTAAAAAACGTATATATATTTGAAAGGGCGACCAATATGAAAGTTGTATTGGAAAATCTAACCAAAATCTTTCCCAGCCGTGACAAAAAATCCCAGAATCAGGTGGTAGCTGTAAGTGATTTCAGCTTTGAGATACCCGACGGTCAGCTTGTCGGCTTGCTGGGTCCCTCGGGCTGTGGAAAAAGTACTACCCTTTATATGATAAGCGGCTTGCAAAAGCCCACCTCCGGTAAAATATATTTCGGCGATGACGACGTCACCGAGCTTTCTACCGAAAACAGAGGTATCGGTCTGGTGTTCCAGAATTATGCGCTGTATCCTCATATGACGGTTCAGCAGAACATAATGTTCCCGCTTCAGAACCTTACCGGCAAGGACAAGCTGTCCAAGCAGCAGATGCTTGACCGTGCCCACGAAGCGGCAAAGCTTGTTCAGATCGATGAGCTTATGGACCGTAAGCCCAGCGAACTTTCCGGAGGTCAGCAGCAGCGTGTTGCTATTGCACGTGCTTTGGTAAAAATGCCCAGAGTATTGTTGCTTGATGAACCCCTTTCCAACCTTGATGCGCGTCTTCGTCTTCAGACCCGTGAAGAAATACGCCGTATTCAGAAGGAAACAGGCATAACCACCGTGTTTGTTACTCACGATCAGGAAGAAGCTATGTCCATTTCCGATATTATCGTAGTAATGAAACTCGGCGTAGTTCAGCAGATCGGCAAGCCTCAGTCTGTGTATGACGATCCTGCCAACCTGTTTGTTGCAAAGTTCCTTGGCACCCCTCCCATAAATGTTCTTGAGGGCAAGGTTTTGGACGGCAAAGTTTATATCGGCGATCAGGCGGTGATGAGTGTAAGCGGAGTAGAGGATATGGACGTTTATATCGGTATCCGTCCCGAAGGTATCGAACCCGCACCGGACGGCGTCTTTGAATGTAAGCTCAACAATGTTGAGGTTATGGGACGTGATGCAAGCGTGGTTTCTACCCACACAGCAGCCCTTTCTCCCGTAATCCGTGCTATTATCAGCTCCGATATACATGTTGATACCGCGTCCGAGACAGTTAAATATAACATAAAGCCTCATAAATTCTTCCTGTTCAGCAAAGAAACCGAAGAACGCATCTATTTCGAGGTGAAGTAAGATGGTTGACAGTAAGAAGCATTGGAAGGCGTGGCTTTATTTATCGCCCGCTATCATTCTGTTGCTGGTGTTCACCGTTTGGCCTATATTCAATACTCTGCGCATGGCGTTTCTCAACGATTACGGTAATATGGCGGCTATAGGCGGTCAGACGTTTGGGTTCGGCATACAGAATTTTATAAAAGTTATAGAATATAAAGAGTTTTTGCAGTGTCTGCAGAACACAGCCCTCTTGTGTGTTGCCACCGTTCCCATTTCCACCGTGCTTGCGTTGCTTATCGCCGTAGCGCTCAATTCCATAAAGCCTCTTCAGAAAACCTTGCAGACTATATTCTTCCTGCCCTACGTTACAAATTCCATTGCTATCGGTATGGTTTTTGCCGCAATGTTCAATATTGTAGGTCTTAAGCAGGGAAGCCATATGGCGGATACGTGGGGAATTATAAATAACGTTATTCAGTTCTTCGGCGGAGAGCCTATCAACTGGATCAACGCCGGCTCTTCCTATGTAGCCAATATGGCGGTAATGATAATCTATATTGTGTGGAACGCTCTTCCCTTTAAGATACTTATTCTTCTGGGCGGTCTGCAGAGTATAAATAAGCAGTATTACGATGCTGCCAAGGTTGACGGAACACCTAAAAGAAGAGTTCTCACCCGCATAACCATTCCCTTGCTTTCTCCTATGCTGGCGTACGTTATTATCACCGGCTTTATAGGCGGATTTAAGGAATATTCCAGCATAATCGGTATATTCGGGGAAAAAATGGGTCCCGCAGACGATGCAGGCAGACTCAATACTATGGTCGGCTTCGTTTATGACGCTTTGGAAAGAGACCGTCAGGGCCGTGCCAGCGCAGCGGCGCTTATCCTGTTCGCGATAATTCTTATCGTAACCTTGATAAACAACAAGGTTATCAAGAAGCGCGTTCATTATTAGGAGGTGCCGTAAATGTCAAAGAACAATTCAAACACCGTAATGCAGGAGCGGGATATACAGAAGATCACCGCAGGTCAGCTTATAAGCCGTATTTTATCTAAAAGCTTTACCTATATATTCCTGCTTATAATGGCACTTATCGTCCTGTTCCCCTTTTACTGGATGATAATCTCATCTCTTAAAACTTTGGCGGAATACCGTCAGGCAATTCCTACCTTCTGGCCCCGCCAGCTTATGTTTGTAAACTATGTGGATGCGTTCACTACCGCTAATCTGGGCGATCTGTTTCTCAACACCCTGTATGTAGGTGTAGTATCCACTTTGCTCAGTCTGGTGATCACAGTGCTTTCCGCTTTTGCCTTTGCAAGACTTGAATTCAAGGGCAAGGAAACTCTGTTCGGTATGCTTCTCGCCACTATGATGATCCCCGGCGAGCTGTTTACCATTACCAATTATATTACCGTAAACAGATTGGGATGGATGCACACCTTTACCGCTCTTATAGTACCTTTTCTGGTAAGCGTGTTCTACATCTATTTGCTTCGTCAGAATTTTATGCAGATACCCAACGAGCTGTATCTCGCCGCAAAGGTGGACGGCACTTCGGATATAAAATATCTGTGGAAGGTAATGATCCCTCTGTCACTTCCCACCCTTATATCCATTACTATTCTTAAGATGATGGGTGCGTGGAACTCATATATCTGGCCCAAGCTCGTTGCAAACGACGATGCTCACCAGATGATCACAAACGGTCTGCGCAACGCCTTTACCGATACTTCCGGTCAGGCAAACTATCCTGTGCAGATGGCGGCGGTAGCCATTGTATCCGCACCTCTGTTTTTGGTATTCCTGTGCCTGCGCAAATATATTATGTCCGGCGTGAGCCGCAGCGGCATAAAGGGATAATTAAATTTTTAATATTTTAAAAAAACATAAAACCGAAAGGACAAACAAAGTTATGAGCAAGAAAATCATAGCAGTACTGTTGAGTCTGGTTATGGTAATGGGCATATTTGCTCTTACCGGATGTAACGCAAACAACTCCAATAATGCGTTTGCCGTTCCCGAAACCGGCTTCAATCCCGACGAAGTGGTAGAGATTACCTTTACTCACACTATGGGCGCAAAGCTTCAGGAGGTTCTCAATACCTATATTGCAGAATTCAACAAGCTTTACCCCAACATTCACATCACCCATCAGTCTGCAGGCGGCTGGGCCGATATTAACGGACAGATCAACACCGAGATTGCAGGCGGCAATCAGCCCAATATCGCTTATTGCTATCCCGACCACGTTGCAATGTACAATATTGCAAAATCCGTTGTAACTCTGGATAACCTTATTGCAAGCGATCTGGTTATTTCCGGAACCAACGAAATACTCGGACTTACCGACGCACAAAAGGCAGATTTTATCGAAAGCTATTATAACGAAGGTCTGGCATACGGCGACGGACTTATGTACACTATGCCTCTTAACAAGTCCACCGAGGTTTTGTATTACGATAAGGACTTTTTTGCAGAAAACAATCTCACCGTTCCTACCACTTGGGAAGAAATGTGGGAAACCTGCGAAAAAATCCTCGCTATCGACCCCGATTGCTATCCTCTCGGTTATGACGCAGAGGACAACTGGTTTATAACCATGTGCGAACAGATGGAAACCGGCTACACCAGCGCTGAAAACGGCGGCGAATACCTTTTCAATAACGATGCAAACAAGGCTTTCGTAAAAGAGCTTCGTGAGTATTATCAGAAGGGCTACTTCACCACCCAAGAGCTTTACGGCAGCTATACTTCCAACCTTTTCGTAGAAACTACCGACACCCGTTGCTATATGTGTATCGGCTCCTCCGGCGGTGCATCTTATCAGATGTCCAACAACGATACCGCAGACGGAAGCTTTGCTTTTGAGGTAGGTGTTGCACCTATTCCCCAGTATAGCGAACAAAACCGCAAGGTTATCTCTCAGGGCCCCAGCCTTTGCATTCTTCAGGGCGCATCTACTACCGATCAGCAGATACTCGCTTCCTGGCTGTTCGTTAAGTTCCTTTGCACCAACGTTGATTTCCAGGCTGAATTTTCCATGGCTTCCGGATATATGCCCGTTCTTAAATCCGTTACCGAAAACGAAAACTATGCTAATTGGTTGGCAAAGGGCAACGGCTACGAATATCTGGTAGCAAAGTGCGTTCAGATCGGTATTGACGGACGCGACGATTATTTTGTATCTCCCGCATTTAACGGCTCTTCTACCGCTCGTACTCAGGTAGGCGCCCTTTTGCTTAAATGCCTCAGCGGCGAAGCTTCCGACGATGCGGCTGTTAATGCTCTTATCAACACCGCATTCCAGGACGCTATCGACGAATGTGAATATTAATTTCCGGTATGAATATTAAAAAGAGTTTTTTATCAATACTTCTTGTGCTCTGCTTTCTGACTGCCTGCCTTGCAGGCTGTCAGGACGGTGGCGCCGACCGTTCCGATGATTCGGTCAGCACCGAATTTGTGGATTATGTAGCAAATACCACCCTTAATATGCAATCAGGCACAAAAAAGCAGGAGGTTACCGTAAAGAGCTATATCGACGGTGATACTACCCACTTTATCGTGCCCGAATCTGTTGATCCGGACGGAGTGCTGAAAGCCCGTTATATGTGCGTAAATACTCCGGAATCTACCGGAAAAATCGAAGAATGGGGCAAGAAAGCCTCCAACTTCACCAAGGAAAAGCTTATGAGCGCAAGCTCGATCATTGTTGAGTCCAACGACGAAAACTGGAATGTGGATTCCACCGGTGACAGATGTCTGGTATGGGTATGGTATATGCCTCAGGGCTCGGATACATACCGTTGTCTCAACCTTGAGCTTATCCAGAACGGTCTGTCAATTTCCTGCGGTACGGTATCCGATCTTTACGGCGTTGCCGCATCAAATGCGTTCCAGCAGGCAAAAGCAAACAAGCTTCACGTTTTCTCCGGAGAGAAGGATCCCGAATTCTTCTACGGTGATGCATACGAGATCGACCTTATGGAGCTTCGTACGAATATAGAAAACTACGATAACGCAAAGGTCGCTTTTGAGGGAGTTGTTACCTATAACAACAATAACTCAGTCTATGTTGAAAGCTATGATGCTTTAACGGATATGTATTACGGCATCTCCGTTTATTACGGCTACGAAACAGGTGCGCTTCTTAATATGCTTAAGATAGGAAATCTCGTCCGTATAGTGGGCACGGTTACTTATTACGAAGCTGGAGGTACCTGGCAGGTATCGGGACTTTCCTACCGTGAATTCAAGCCCGATGATCCCGGAAACACCGTTATGGTAAGTTCGGGACATAAAGCGGCAAACGTAGAGACTGCTGCAGATCTCTTTGCAAACGGCAAGGTGGGTATCCAAATGGATTTTGAAGACGAACTGCCTGTTTCCAAGGAATTTGATTACGCTTTCCTCGCAATGAACACCACTATCAGCATGAAGGATCTCACCGTTGTTGATGCGTATACCACCCACAACGGAGGCGAGTCCGACGGTGCAATGACTCTTACCTGCGAAGTCGACGGTACCGAGATCACGGTACGTACCATCGTGCTTTACGATGAAAACGGTGAACTCATCACCGAATCCGCTTATCTTGATAAAACCATCGATGTTGTCGGCATCGTGGATTATTTCAGCGGCGAATATCAGATAAAAGTGTTCTCAACTGAAGATATTACAGTACATTAAGAGAACGAAAGGAATAAGAATATGAAGAAAATTATTTCTGTGGCTCTTTGTCTGCTGATGGCATTTTCTGTTCTTACCGCTTGTAAGGACGAGCAAACTGCGGGCAACGACCTCGAAAATGCCAAGGCATATCTGGTGAATATGTACCAGACCGGCAGCAAAGACGAGCCTATGGTTCTGCTTATGGATAAGGACGTTATTTCCGTCGTTACTATTGACGGCGTAAAATACGACGTTGTCTGGACAGTAACCGTTACCGAAGGCGCTTCCGATTCGGTTAAGATTGTGGAATCCGCAGTTGCCAACCACGTTAAGATAGACGTTCCTGACCTTCCCGATACCGATATTCTGTTTACCGCAACCGCTACCGTAAAGGATGCGGATGGTAATACGCAGGCTGCAAACTTTAAATACAAGATTTCCGGTCTTGCAAGCGGTCCCAGTGTTCAGGAGATCATCGATATCGCATACGGCCTCGAACAGGGTGCTTCTACCGATGTGGCTTATACTCTTACCGGCACCGTAATTTCCATAGATACTCCCTATAACAGCCAGTACAAGAACGTAACTGTTACTATGGAGATCGAAGGCTTTGAAGATAAACCCATTCAGTGCTACCGTCTTACCGGCGAAGGAGCAGACGTTGTTGCTGTGGGCGATACAATTACCGTTACCGGCGTTATTACCAACTATAAAGGTACCGTACAGTATGATGCGGGCGCAACTATCAATCTTCTCGTTAAGGGCGAAGGCAACGGCGACGTAAGCGAAACCCCCGACGAAGAATCCCAGGTTCCCGGAGAAGAGTCTGAGATTCCCGATGAAGAATCCCAGGTTCCCGGCGGCGATGTAAGCGAAGATCCCGCTCCCGTAGATAAGACTCCTGCACAGATCGTTGATGAAGCTTACGGTCTTGCAGAAGGCGAATCTCTTTCCTATTCCGCAACTCTTACCGGAATTGTAGTTTCTATTGATAATGCGTACGACGAAGAGTTCGGCAACATTACAGTAACCATTAAGATCGAGGGCAAGGATGATAAGCCCATAACCTGCTACCGTCTTACCGGTACCGATGCAGACCGTATAGCAAAAGGCGATACCATCACCGTAACCGGCGTTATAAAGAATTATTTCGGCACCGTTGAATTCGATTTCGGCTGTGTTCTTGAAAACCGTGTTGCAGGTGGCGGAACTCCTCCTTCTGTGCTCACCGATCCTGCTCAGATCATGAATGCCGCTTACGCTCTTGAAGCGGGCGGTGCTATGGAATACGACGTAACCCTTACGGGTGTCGTTACCAAGGTTTCTTCTCCCTACGATCCTTCATACAAAAATATAAGCGTTTATATCGACGTTGAAGGCTCCGATAAGGAACTTTATCTGTACCGTCTTAAGGGCGATGAAGCATCCCTTCTCGTTAAGGGCGATACCATCACCGTAACCGGCAGAATTATCAATTACAACGGTACTATCGAAATGGAAGCAGGCTGTACTATCCGTTCCCGTGTTTCCGGCGGCGGAACTGTTCAGACCGCTCCTTCCGACCCCAAGGAAATCGTAAAAGCAGCATTCGAGCTTGCTCCCGGTGATTCTCTGCCCTATAAGGCAACTCTTACCGGTACCATCATTTCCATTGATACCGAATACAGCGAACAGTACGGCAACATTACCGTTACTATCGAAATCGAAGGTTGTGAAGACAACCCCATCAAGTGCTACCGTATGAAGGGTGAGGGCGCCGCAGCTCTTAAAGTAGGCGATGTTATCACCGTTTCCGGTACCATTAAGAATTATCAGCATTCTTCAGGCGACTGCGAAGTTGAATTCGATTCCGGATGCACCTTCGTTAAATAAAAAATACATAAGGAGAGAAAATTTATGAGATCGCAACTCAAAAAATTGACCTCGGTTATCCTTTGCGTTTGCATGTTAATGTCTATACTTGCAATCACTTCCGTGGCAGAGGGAACCACCGCAACTATTTCGTTTGCAGACAAAGCAAACCGTACCGATTATTCTGCAGACCTGCAGATCTGGGTACAGAACGGCATTACCGTTACCAACGAAAAGGGTGAATCCACCTCTAACGTAGGCGATTATGCCAAGCCCGGACGTTTTTACAAGTCCTCCACTTTCAAGATCGAGTATCCCGGCATGACCAAAATAGAAATCGATTGCACCGGAATGGATTCTAAGTATGTAAAAGCTTGGACCGATTCCTTTGAAGGCGCAACCGAAAGCGACGGTATCGTTACCGTTGAATTTGCAGAGGCAGTTGATTCCGCTTCCGTAAAAATGGCTGCACAGGGCCGCGCTAACTCTATAACCGTTTACGCTGCAGCAGGCAGCGAAGGCGGCGAAGAGGACGAAGTTGAAGGTATCGAACTTCTCGTTTCCCACCACAACCTCTCTAACTGGGGCACCTTCGAAAGCATGATAATCACCGGCGCAGGCAAAACTGTTAAGGATGTTATTAACCAGACTCCTTATTGGTGGATCATGTACGTTGTTGAAAACGTAGACGGAGAATACGTAGCTACCAAGTATTACAAGGAATGTGATGAGATCAATACTACCGTAGCTCCCGAAGGCGGCTTCCTCTATTACGTTTACAGCGCCAACTCCGATTGGGCAAAGGTTGATGAAGGCGCACTTCTCGGCTACACCTTTAAGCTCGTTGATTTCAATCTTGACGCATCTTTCGCAATTGATACACAGGTTGATCCCTCTGCAGTTAAGCATATGGTAGCTGTTGCTCCCGTTGTTGTAGATGATGAATCCTTCAAGGATACTTACACTCACGTAGACGGCGTTAATGTTGGTACTATCCAGCAGCTCGGCGATGAATGGGCAGATAAGCTCACTCTTGATTTCTGGTATCTCGTTGAAGACGGTGCAACCACTGTTACCGTTAACTACGCAGTTGACAATAAGGTTGCTCTTGATGACGACACTATGTTCCGTGTTTGGGTAGACGCAGATCTCACCGATACCGCTCGTACCACCCTTTATGACTATAAGGTTAGTGCAGGCGAAGCTTACAACGCAAAGCATGCTTCTTCTATCAACGAAGCAATTGTAAGTGCTGAATACACTGTAGTTGGTAACGACTACTTCTTCACCCTCGTACTTGATAAGGCTACTCTCGGTATCAACGGCAAATACAGCCTCAACCTCCAGCTTGGTCAGAGCAACTCTACCACAATGCACAGCATTAAGTACGATAACGTAACCGGCGCAGGCGCAACCTACGCTCCTTGGACTACCACCGAATTCTATGAAGTATTCGGCGGTAATACTCTCACTATCGAAGAAGCTATTGCTCTCGGTGAATCCAAAGAGCACAACACCTATACCTCTGAAAAGTACTTTGTAACCGGCGTTATCACCTCCGTTTACAATACTCAGTACGGTAATATGTATATCGAAGATGAAAACGGCAACCGCCTTACCATCTACGGTACCTACTCTGCAGACGGTTCTCTCCGTTATGATGCAATGGAAGTTAAACCCGAAAAGGGCGATACCGTTACCATTTACGGTATTGTTGGTCAGTACAGCGGCACCGCACAGGTAAAGAACGGCTGGATCGTTAACCACGTTCCCGGCGAAGGCGAAGAGGAAGAAGTTGTTCCCGATCCCGAAGCAGACAGCACCCTCACTATCGAGCAGGCTATCGCTCTCGGCGCATCCAAGGATCACAACAATTACACCTCCAATAAGTACTATGTAACCGGCGTTATCACCGAAGTTTACAACGAACAGTACGGCAATATGAAGATTACTGATGAAAACGGCAACATTCTCACCATTTACGGCACATACTCTGCAGACGGTTCTCTCCGTTATGATGCAATGGAAGTTAAGCCCGTAGTAGGCGACACCGTTACCGTTTACGGTATCATTGGTCAGTACAATGACGTTGCTCAGCTTAAAAACGGTTGGATCACTGCTCATACCCCTGCAGTAGACGATGAAGTTTCCGAAGAGGTTTCCGAAGAAGTTTCTGATGAAGGTTCCGAAGAAGTTACTCCCGGTCTCGGCGATTCCGGTTTTGCAGTTGAAATAGCAATTGTTATGGTTATCGCACTTGCGGCAGTTGCAGTTATTTACAGAAACAAAAGACGCGCATAATTAACTCTTTAAAATAACCACAAAAAAGCAGGAAGAAAACTTCCTGCTTTTTTTGTCGGGGTGATTGTGATTATGGACTATTTATTTTTCTTTTTTGAAGTTATCAAAAAAACGGTTACACCTATTACAAGCATCGTGACCGCCGCGGTGGGAATGACCCAACGGATCAAGCTACCGTCATCCTCGGTCTGGTTGCTTTCGCTATTGCTGTCGGAAATGTCGTTGTTTTTACTGTCTTCACTGTCGGAAACGCTTGTTTCCAAGCTTTCCTCTTCGCTTACATCGCCGGTATCGGCGCTGTATCCGCAATGAATACACACGTTTCTTACATCATACTCGTGGGCTGGTGTTTGTCCGTTGTCTTCTCCGCAGACGCTACACACCGTATCGCAGGCGGTTGTGTAGTTGTGCCCCGTCGCCCCAATCTCCTGACCGCCGTTTACGTATTTTTCGCAATCGGGGCAATAGGTGCCTGCCTCACATCCGAATTCGGTGCAGGCGGGCTCTTTTCTTTCGGTTTCATACGCGTCGGGATGCTTGCAATCTGAAGGAAATACGGTAAAGTAATACACCGTTCCGCCGTCGTTACGGGAATAAAGTGCGTAAAGCGTAACGCTTTGTTTTACTGTCAACTCGGCTTTGGGTTTTAAATATTCGGGAGCAGTGGTTATATCTGTAACATTACCTTTCGTCCAACCGACAAAGGTATATCCGTCTTTATCGGAAAGAGAAGGTAAGTCTATATTTTCTCCGTCATAAACCTGCTGCGAATCCGCCCGGTTTCCGTCAATACAAAAAGTTACGGTGAAAATGGGAATCGTTTCAAAGAAAATTTTAATGGTAACGTCGCTATCCGCTTCAACGGTAAAAACGTTGTTGTTTTGGGTCACCTTGGCGCTGCCGCTCAATATTTCGTATCCTGCTATTCTGCCTCCGGGCGCGCTCAGTGCGGTTATGGTGTTTCCTCTTACAGAAACCGTACCCAGGGATTCGTTATCGGACACCGCGGTAACAACAGGAGCTCCTTGAGATACTCCGCCCGATGGGGATTGGTATCCCACGGGCACCTGAACGTTAAACAGCGCAAACGCCAATTCGGGATAATCTACAAAGACGTTTCTCGTACCCGTTATTGCTTCCACAGAATCGTTTCTGCCCAATTCCCAGGTATCTACAGGGTCTTCCTCCATCCATTCGAGAAGCACGGAAAGACTTTCGATAACACCGCTGCTGCCCCACATTTTTGCGGTATTGCCCCAACGCACGTATTGATAAAGAACTATTCTTGCAACGTCACCGTGGAGATTATGCTTTCCGCCGGATTCTTTGTTGGGGTCGTAATATCCGCTGCTTTTTCCGTAAGCTTTGTTGCCTCTGCTTGAATTTTCGCTTACCGAGGTAGGACGAAGCATCATTATATCGTTTTCATCGTTTCCGTTAAGTCCTTTGCTGTTTGGCCAGACGTGCTCACGGTTCCAGGTGCTTCCGCTGTCCCATGCAGGGCCGACTTCTTTTCCGGAATAAAACGAAGATATTTTATCCCCATTCTCGCCGCTGTTCTGACAGTCGGTGTACTGATACATAGGTCGGGTCTCCTGATAAGAGGTCTGGTGGGAGTGATTGGATATCATCAGCGTTTTCAGCTCCTTATAAAGCTGGCTGGAAGGAGCCGCCGACGTCGTATCGCCTCCCGAAAGGGACAAAAGATATTCCAAAGTTACCTGATTATCGTTATAAAATTTTATGGCATTCGGTGAAAGAAAATCAGCAGTTTCTTCACGTACGCCCCAGTTTTTTATGTATTTGCCGACATAAACGTAATCCACCTCTGCCGCCTGAACGGGCAGGGGAATGGTATTCATCAATCCGACAAAAACCGCAAATACGGTAATTACGGCAAGAAGCCGTCTTGTTAATGCTTTCATTCGGCAGCTCCTGTTAATTTGCTGAAAATTTCTTTGTCTGTTATATCTGTTGTTATGGGCATAACGGAAATGTAGCCGGATGTTACCGAGTCGGTATCCAACGTAAGATCACCGGAGGGGCGGTAAACACATTCTCCCATAACCTTATACATGCCTTCCGCTACCTCTACAAAAGAATCTGTATAGTAGGTGCTTCCCTGACGTGTAATTCTTATTCCCTTTGGGTTAGGGGGGATATTTATATTGTACGCTCCGTGTTTTTCCAAAAGCTTGCCGCCAAAGATGTAATCAAACACCATATCAAGATCCTTTACGGCGTTATCGTAGTTTTCGGGGCTTGTGGAAAGTGCAATGGCGGGGATCCTTTGAAGCATTGCTTCACGCACTCCCGCAATGGTTCCGGAATACGTAACGTCCGTGCCCATATTGAATCCGCGGTTAACTCCGGAAATTACCAGATCAAATTTTATGCCCAGCCCCAGTACCGCAAAACGGACGCAATCGGCGGGGGTGGAATCTACAACGTAGGCTTCGATATCTTTGTCGATAAATTGCTTGCCCACGCTGAACGCTTGGTGGAGCTCGATTCCATGGCTTTTTCCGCTTTGTTCATATTTTGGTACGGATACGGTAACTTCGCCGAATTTACGGCAGTATCTTATTAACGGCAGCAGTTGCTTTGCAGATATGCTGTCGTCGTTGGTTATTAAAATTCTCACAGCCAACCCTCGTGTGTTTGTTTATATTCTCTTACCAGTGCATCTGCATCCTTGATAAGCGCCATAGCTTCGTCGCGGCTGTACACAGTTGCACCGCAGGCGCAGGCATGTCCGCCACCGTTATACTTTTCTGCTATAGGATTTACATGCACGAATCTTGAACGCAGTCTTACACGTATTGTTCCCGCTTCGTCGTTGTTTTCGATAAACGCTATCCAGCATATTGCACCGCGGATAGAGTCCAGCTTGTTTACGCAGGCGCTTGCCTGCTCCAAGGAAAGATCAAACTCTTGCCGCATAGCTTTGTCGATATATATATAGGCGACACCGTTTTCGGTTAACTCTACCTGCTTGTAAACCTGTGCTTTAAACTTAAAATAATCGTAATCATCGAGATAAAGCTGTGCATACAAGGTCTCTGTGTCTACACCGGTGTCAAGCATTATTGCCGCGGCTCTCAAGGTATCTCCCGTTACACCTTCATATTTAAACCGACCCGAATCTGTAACCATACCCGTATATATATAGGTTGCGGCTTCGGAATCTATTTTCAGCTTGTTTTTGAACGTGGTATAAAAATCGGCGATCATCTCGCAAGCTGAAGAACGCTCTTGCTCCACCCACATAATGTTGCCGTAATCTTCGAGGGGGATATGGTGGTCTATCTTTATAAGCTCTTTGCAAAGCAGATAGTTTTTGTTGGAAATACGCGCTTCGGAGGCAGTATCTATAACTATGCCCAGACCGTCCTTGTATTCATCTTCGGCTACTGGACCATCCTCTTCACCCAAAAATTCAAGATGCTCGGAAGCTTCTGTGTCTATAAGATACACATTTTTCTCGGGCCAGGTAAGCTGAATAATGCGCTTAAGTCCCTTGGTGGCGCCAACGCAATCACCGTCGTTACGGACGTGGCGGAACAGAAATATTTTGTTATATTCTTTTATTTTGCTGAATATCTGTTCTTTAACTTCTTTGTTCATATGTTCCTTCCTGCATTGCATCAAGATCTTTTAACATAGACATAGCGGTTTCACGGTCGGGCACGCAGGCACCGCTTGCCTTTTGGTGTCCTCCTCCGCCGTATTTTACTGCAATGGGATTTATATTGAAGCGGCTGGACCGCAATTCACACAGCACGCCGGAATCGGTTTCGGTGAAATTCACCCAGATGTCCACTCCCTTAAGATCGGACATAGTTCCCACCATCCCGCGGGAAATTGTAAATTCACTTACGTCGTATTCCTTTATCTCATCGGCTGTGGTGTAGATATAGGCAACATTGTTTTCGGTAAAACGTATTTTAAGGGTAAATTTCGCTTTAAGCAGTCTGTTGGAAAAATCGTCTGCATACAGACACCGATAAAGCTCATTGGTATCGAATCCCGTTTTGATCAGCTCGGCTGCCAGTGTAAAGGTGCGCGAAGACGTGCTATCGTACCTGAATCTGCCGGAATCCGTAAGCATTCCCGTATACAGCGCCAGCCCTGCTTTTTGATTTATACGCAATCCGCTTTCTATAGCAAACGCGGCAACCATACCGCAGCAGCTTTCAAAGGTGCTGTCGATCACTTCAACGTCTGTAAAGGTCTCGGTGTAAAGGTGATGGTCTATCCGCAGGGTTTTCTCCGCCAAAACATAGCGGTTATCGCTAACAAGCGCAGGAGAAGCGAAATCAAGAAGAATCGCCAGAGCGCCGTTGTAATCGGTATCGGATATATCGTCCATCTCCGAATCAGGCAAAAAACTCAGATATCCGGCAGGATCTCCTACAGTATACACCGTCTTTTCGGGGAAGTTTTCGGTTAAGATGTTTTTCATACCGATCTGGCTTCCCATAGCGTCACCATCGGGACGGCTGTGCCTGTGTATTATTATCTTATCGTAGTTTTTTATGCACTCCAAGACTGCTTCAAACATTATATCTTAATCCTTTTTATCCTGCTTAATTATATGGCGAAGCCCCTCTATTGCCGTTTTGATTGCGGCAGAGGTGTCTTCCTTTCTGTCCTTCGGCATGGCAGATTTTGCCGCCTCTTGGTTCCAGACGCAATGGAATACTGCGCCGGATCTTAGTTTTCTCGCGGCGCTCACAATAAACAGAGTGGCGCCCTCCATTTCGGAAGCCAGACAACCGCCCCTCTTCCAAGCCTCCCATTTGCTTAACAATTCTGCGGAATTGGGCATACTTTCGGGAGAATGCTGTCCGTAAAAGCTGTCCTTTGCCTGAACTACACCGATATGGTTGGTGTACCCCAGCTCTTTTGCGGCACTGTATAATGCGTTTGTAATGTGAAAATCCGCAACTGCGGGAAACTCTATAGGCATATATTCTTTGCTGGTGCCGTCCATACGGATAGCTCCCGTGGCAATAACTACATCACCGGGTGCAACCTCGGGCTGCATACCGCCGCAAGTGCCTACGCGTATAAAGGTATCCACACCTATTTTCGCCAGCTCCTCCACGCAAATTGCGCAGGATGGTCCGCCTATACCGGTGGATACCACCAGAACCTTTTCTCCTTCAAGATACCCCATATAAGAATTGTATTCACGGTTACAGCCTACCTGATGCGCACCTTCCAAAAAAGAGGCGATCTTTTCCACTCTGCCGGGATCGCCGGGGATTATCGCGTATCTGGCGCTGTGCTCTTCCGAAAGCTGAATATGATATTGCAATTCCATAGTTCACACCTAATCCTTCATATATTTGTTGGAAAAACCGTGGGGAAGCAGTTGTTCTAAAGTAAAGCAGCGGTATTCATCGGTGCTTTTTGCTACCAACACCGCAAAGTCCGTTTCGCAAAACTCCGTCATCACCTGACGGCACACACCGCAGGGCATAAACGTATCTGTAACACATCCGTCTTTTCCGCCTACAACGGCAATCTTTTCAAACTCCCGTTCACCTTCGCTTACCGCCTTGAAAAATGCAGTCCGCTCGGCACATACGGTAGGGGTATAAGATGCGTTTTCTATATTACAGCCTGTAAAAACCTTGCCGTTTTTACAAAGCAGCGCCGCACCCACCTTGTAGCCGGAATAAGGCGCATAGGCTTTTTCCATTGCGTTAAAAGCCGCAGTTATAAGCTCTTTATCATTCATTGCATAATCTCCGAAAGCATACTTTCTCCGTCTATTTCTCCCTTGGCACCCAGATAATCGCAAACTGTTTTTCCTATCACGCAAAAGCCGTCCTTGGTGCCGCAGTTTACGGGGGAGATATTCTTGCCGTATATTATCAGCGGTACGTATTCTCTTGAATGGTCGGTGCTTACCGTATATCCGGGGTCACAGCCGTGGTCCGCAGTGATAATAAGAATATCATCCTCTTTTAATTTCGGAATAAATTCTCCCAACCATTTGTCGAACTCGGTTATAGCGCCGGCATATCCGTCAATGTTGTTCCGGTGGCCGTACAGCATATCAAAATCCACCAGATTTGTAAAACAGACGCCGTTAAAATCTTTATCGGCAAAGACTGCCGTTTTTGCCATGCCGTCGGCATTTCCGGAGGTAAAAACGTGCTCTGTTATACCGTTCCCCACGAAAATATCATATATTTTTCCCACAGCAATAGTGTCCATACCGCTTTCGCTTATAAGGTCAAGCATGGTTTTTCGTGGGGGAGGGAGAGAAAAATCGTGACGGTTGGAGGTGCGTTTATACACACCGTTTTCAGTAATGAATGGACGTGCAATAACACGGCCTACTCCGTGCTCGCCAACCAACATATCACGGGCGATACGGCAATAGCGGTACAATTCGTCAAGAGGAACGATATCCTCGTGTGCGGCGATCTGAAATACGCTGTCAGCCGATGTGTATACGATCAACGCACCGGTTTTAATATGCTCGTCACCGTAATCTTTAATAACCTCTGTTCCGGAATAAGGTTTATTGCACAGTATCTTTCTTCCCGTGCGTTTTGAAAACTCTTCAAGCAATTCGTCGGGAAATCCATCGGGGTAGGTAGGAAGCGGTCGCCGGGAAACAATACCTGCTATTTCCCAATGTCCTATAGTGGTGTCCTTTCCGGCAGACAACTCCCGCAGACGGCAATATGCGGCGGCAGGGGAATTACATTTTTCGCCCGCCTCCACTCCGTCAATATTAAAAAGACCCAGCTTTTTTAAGTTTTCCGCTTTAAACAAAGGACTGCCTGCCACGGAAGCGAGGGTATTCACACCAATATCGCCGTATTTCCCGCTATCGGGCATAGCGCCGATTCCGAAGCTGTCAAGAACTATAATAAAAACTCTTTTCATATTATTCCTTTGCTTCTATTAAGGGGAGATTTTCGTATTCTACCGCACAGTCAAGGGCAAGCTCCATCATTTGAGTAAAGGTCTTTTCCCGCTCGTCAGCCTCAAGAGCAGTAAAAGGAGGGTACAAAATATCGGATACCGTGCATATTGCAAGGGCTCTCATTCCATAGCGCATGGCGGTACAGTAAAGCGCCGCCGCTTCCATTTCCACGGCCAGACATCCCATCTTTCCCCAGTTAGCGGAAGGGAAGGAATCGTCATAGAAGGTGTCGGAAGAATACAGATTACCGATATGAACGTTAAGCTCCTTGCTGTCTGCAATCTTTTTTGCAGTGTTTAACAGTTCGTAATCACATATAGGCGCTATGGTGCCGTTCATATTGTATTGCAGAGGGAAATTGGAATTGGTGCAGGCACCCATACCGATAACAATATCTCTTACCTTAACTTTTTCGTTTATAGCGCCTGCGCTGCCCACACGGATAATATTCTGCACGCCGAAAAATTTATACAGCTCGTAGGAATATATGCCAATAGAGGGCATACCCATACCGCTTGCCATAACGGAAACTTTAACGCCTTTGTAATAACCGGTGTATCCGTTTACACCGCGTACTCCGTTAACAAGCACAGCGTCCGTAAGAAAATTTTCCGCAATATACTTAGCGCGCAAGGGGTCTCCGGGCATAAGAACGGTTTTGCCGAATCCCAGCTCTGTGTCATTTAAATTAATATGAGGTGTCTTGTTTGCCATTATCTTCACCCTTTTCCATAGATTTAACGATTTTTACAATTCTGCTGGTGCCCAGTCTGGTTGCGCCCAGCTCAATAAAGCTTTCCGCGTCCTCCAAAGAGGAAATACCGCCTGCCGCTTTGATATTAAGGTGAGGAGCGACATGTTTTGCAAAAAGCTTGATATCATGTTCGGTTGCGCCGGATTTGGAAAAACCTGTGGATGTTTTAATAAAATCCGCACCGCTTTCGGAAACGATCCGACACATGTTGATTTTCTCGTCATCGGTCAGCAGGCAGGTCTCTATAATTACCTTAAGCAATTTTCCGTTGCAAGCCGCCTTCACCGCCTTTATTTCCTCGGATATCTCGTCGTATCTTTTATCCTTCAGCATACCGATATTGATGACCATATCGATCTCGTCTGCACCGTTATTCACAGCGTCTGCGGTCTCAAAGCACTTTACCGCGGTGGTGGAGTATCCGTTGGGAAAACCGATAACCGTACAAATTGCAAGTCTGTTGCCAACATATTCCTTTGCCTGTTTTACGTAGGATGCGGGAATACAGCAGGATGCACAAGAGTATTTTATTCCGTCATCCAAAAGAGCTTTTATTTCGCTCCAAGTTGCTCCCTGCGCCAACAAGGTGTGGTCTACGTATGAAAGAATTTTTTTAATATCCATAACACCCTCACAAAAAATATACATATTTATTATATTATACCTTGTTTTCACCGTTCCGTCAACAGTAAAAAATGAAATGTAATGATGCGTTGGGAAAAGGGCATAAGTAAAGGGCTGACTGCGCGGTCAGCCCTTGTTGTGTTCTATTAAAACTGATTTCGAGCAGCTGTAAAGCAGGCTCTTTCTGTCCCTCACTATCCCTAATTTCCGCAAAATTTACCGAATTAGTGACCGCTTTATTGCCCCTTCCGAGAAAAATGCACGGCTTTTGCAAGGCCAAAGGGACGGGCGGTCACTATTGTTTGCCGCATAACTACTATGAATTATAGCATATTTTTCTTCAGATTACAAGTCGACAGCCCGTGGAGCTATTGAAAAATTCGAAAATATGTGATATAATATGAACAGGCAAATCTTATCCCTTTTGCATCAGCAAAAGATGATCGGCAAATCCTTAGTCAAGCTGTTATAAGGATTACCCTTTGAGGTTTCAGCAATAGGTTGCCCTATGTGTCGTTCAGAGCATTTGCCAAAACGATAAGGAGGTTAATGCAAGTATACTTCTGTTTCACTTACGAAAGGAAGTATGACACATGAAACAATCTATGGACTTGAACAAAGAAACCGCAAGCCGACTTTGGGTAAAGCAGTTCGGCAAGAAACAAAAGGCGGTTGACTTTTCCGGACGTACCATCGCTCGAGCTGCCTACAATGACAGAAACAGCGAATACGGCTGGAACGTTGACCACATCCTGCCTGAATCAAGAGGCGGGAAAACCGCAGATCATAATTTGATCTGTTGTCACATTCTGACCAACGATGAGAAGGCAGACAAATTCCCCTGCTTCAAAGCAAATGGGAAGGAATTTGAAATTCAAAATAGGCAAAACCATTATGAGATAATTGTAAGATCTGACGAAGAGGACGATCCGCAAGAAGAGGCGATAAACTTCTTGGATGCTGCGCAAGGCTTGGAATGCTGGAAGCAATGCAGAGCCGACGGAAAGGATGTTTTTGTTGGATATGTTAAGATCAAGGTTGAAACAGAAAACGAATCCGACCAACTACTTGAACGTTATCGCAATTTTCTATCTGAGCTTTTTGATACGGATTTGATCTTTGTTGAACAACAGCAATCCGGTTTTTATCCGCTTCCCGGCTATGCGAAGCGCTCGTTTGTGTATACCGTAATAATTGACAGTATACCAACCAAAGAAGACACGCAGAATCTTCTTGATAATTGCGTGATCTTGAATACGTACAGCCTTTATTTTACCAACAAAACAGGATTTGATAATATTCAAATCGTTTGCGGTATGGAGCAATATGATAGCCGTTTTGATGCAACCCTTAAATGCAAAAACAGCATTTTAGAAAAACGGGTTTATTTCAGCGAAGATTTAGCAATTGATGAGCTTGTGAAGATCAATACAAGTGCTGAAAAAGAACTCAAGGACACTTATCCGCAATATGGATTCTATTGCTATGATCGCATTTATCCACAACTGAAAAAAGATCTCGAAAAACGAATCTAAGCTTTAAAGGAAGCATATTTGTAAACCTCTGAAAGAGATGTCGGGCAACAGGCATCTCTTTTTTATTTTCAAACCGATTCTCTCTGGACTTCCCCGCTCTTCTGTGATATTGTGTGAGCTGACAAAAATAGAAAGGATACATAAATATGACCACAGAAGAAAAAATCAAGGCTTTAGAACATCTTTTGCGAAAATGTCCTGATGTGCTCACAGTGATCGGAGTTGCCAACTGGACACATATGGGCAAGAACACAATTCATACGCTGATTAAATCCGGAAAACTTACTGCATTTCAGTACCGAGGCGCATACCTCATCAGTAAAGCCGATCTGATCGATTATCTTGCCGTAACCTCCGATGATGAACCCGATTGGGAAAAGAGATTCAAAGTGAGAACGCGCCATGGCAAATGAATCAGAAATGCTCTACGCCGAAGAGGTTCGCAAGATCTTACACATCAGCAAGCGCAAGTGTGCCTGGATGTTGCAAAACGGTATAATTCCCTGCCATGATACCGGAAAGAAGACTCATCGATATATTGTTCTGAAAAGCGACCTCGATGCATTCATCCAAGACAGCCAAAAGAATCCCGAG
>JAGCNA010000055.1 GCA_017646185.1 Clostridia bacterium | reverse complement strand
TCCGTTGTTACCACTCATATCGGCTGTGTTCCCGAGGATAAGAATTCCGAAGAATATATCCGTATGAAGAACGCTTGCAAAGATATGGGCGATTACGCTGCATCTATCGGCGTAACCTTCGCTATCGAAACCGGTCCCGAAAAGGCAACCGTACTTGCAGATTTCATCCGCGATGTTGGCAGCAAGGGTATCGGTGTAAACCTTGACCCTGCAAACCTTATAATGGTTACCGGTGATGACCCCGTTCAGGCTGTATATACTCTTAAGGACTTTATCGTACATACCCACGCAAAAGACGGTATTATGATCAAGCAGACCGACCCCAAGATAATCTACACCTTCTTTGCAGAAGGCGGTATTGAAGATATGCGTATGTCTGATTACTTCCTTGAACTTCCTTTGGGCGAAGGCAAGGTGGATTTCGATGCATATCTGAACGCTCTTACCGATATCGGATTCAAGGGCTTCCTCACCATCGAACGTGAATGCGGCGCAGATCCTTACGCAGATATTCTTAAAGCAGCAGACTTCCTCAGAAGCAAAATATAAAAACGAGGTGTGTTAAAATGGCAAAAAAGATAGGTTTTATTGATTATTATCTTGACGAATGGCACGCACTTAATTATCCCCAGTTTATAAAGGAAGCAACCGACGGCGAATTTGAAGTTGCATACGCTTATGCGGAAATGGATAAACCCGGCGGAATGACTACCGATCAGTGGTGCGAAAAATACGGTGTTCAGCGTCTGGACAGTATCGACGAGGTAGTTGAAAAGAGCGATTGCCTTATCGTGCTTTCTCCCGATAACCCCGAGCGCCATTGGGATCTTTGCCAGAAGCCTCTCCGCAGCGGTAAGCGTGTATACGTAGACAAGACCTTCGCTTTGGAAAAATCCACCGCAGAAGCCCTTGTAAAGCTTGCAGAGGAAAACAATACTCCCTTCTTCTCTACCTCCGCTCTCCGTTTCGCAGACGAGCTTAAGGATATCGACAGAGAGGGCATTTGCTTTATCAATTCCCGCGGCCCCGGTAACTTTGATACTTATTCCATTCACCAGATCGAGCCTATCGTTGTTCTTATGGGCAGCAAGGCAAAGAGAATAATGTCTGTCGGTAACGGTAAGTACGAAAGTATGGTTATCGAATTCGAAGGCAACCGCAGCATCGTTATGTCCCAGTATGGCTGGACCGGCGTGGACTTTAGCATGCTCGTTAACTACGAAGACGGCAAGACCGTTACAGTACCCGCAATGACCAATACCTTCCCCAACTTTATTAAGGCTATGTGCGATTTCTTCAAGACCGGCGAAATCAAAGCCGCTCACGACGAGACCGTGGCTATTATGGGTATTATCGAAGCAGGCAACAAAGCGCTTGCTAATCCTAACACCTGGATCGAGATCTAAAAGGGCTTAAGCATTCGGCGCAGACCGAAAAACGCAAAAGAAAAATAAAAGTATGGCGAGAGTGATCAGTTTTACTCTCGCCATTTCTTTTTTGCTTTAATGTAGAAATCCGTAATACGGATTTCGTTTTATTGCGTTTTTCTATAAATTTTCGTTTCGCTAGCTGTAGGTTACTACAGCACGCTCACGAAAATTCATTCTGCATCCAAATGCGTCAGCCCTCGCTTCAGCGATACTCTTGCAATAACAGACGGCAGATTTCGAAAATGACTATTACGGTTTTTTGCTTCGCAAAAAACTTCCATAGTTCATAGTTCATAGTTCATAGTTTATCGTTCATCGTTCCTTCGTGAATACCATACGCTGTCATGGTATTTTCCATAAGCATTGCTCTGGTCATGGGGCCGACACCGCCGGGAACGGGGGTGATATGGCTTGCTTTTTCATAGCAGGATGTGTAATCGCAGTCGCCGCACAGCTTGCCTTCGGCGTTTCTGTTCATACCCACGTCAACCACAACTGCGCCGTCTTTAATCATATCGCCGTTAATAAAACCTGCTCTGCCCACAGCGGAAACGAGAATATCCGCTTTGCGGGTAACGGACGCAAGGTCCTTTGTTTTTGAATGGCATACCGTAACGGTTCCGTTGCGGTCAAGAAGCATCATTGCCGCAGGCTTGCCCACTATGTTGCTCCTGCCCACCACCACGCAGTTTTTACCTGCGATATCGATAGAATACTCGTCCAGAATTCTTATAACGCCTGCGGGCGTACAAGGGAGCAGGGAGGGGGTGCCTCTGAACAGCTTTCCTGCGGAAACGGGGTGGAAGCAATCCACGTCCTTGTCGGGCGCGATACGCTCCAGCACCGCATTTGAATCAATATGCTTGGGCACGGGTAATTGGCAGAGAATTCCGTCCACAGTTTCGTCTGCGTTAAGCTTGTCTATAAGTGCTATAAGCTCTTCCTGCGTAGTGTGGGCAGGGAGCGTATGACCGATAGACAAAAAGCCAACCTCTTCGCAGTCCTTTTTCTTGTTGCGTACGTATACGGCGGAGGCAGGGTCTTCACCTACCAATATTACAGCAAGGGCGGGAATACGTTTTCCCTCCTGCTTTAAAATATCCACCTTTGCTTTTACTTCGCCTTTAACCTTTGCGGCAACGGCTTTTCCGTCAAGTATTATCGCCATTGTCTTCTACCTCTTTTTCTTCGGGTTCGGTTACAGTGCTTTCTTTGGTATTATCGTTTGTTTCTGCGGTTTCGCCGCCAACGTATGCTGCTTTGTAATTTTCAAGCTCGCTGCTTTCTTTTTTGCTCTTTATATAAAGCAACACCAAACCGATAATGCCGGCAATACAGGTAATAAATCCGATAACGCTGTTAAGCTTTATCGTTTCGAAAATATACAAAGAATCGGTTCGCAAAAGCTCTATAAATCCTCTTCCCAATCCGTACCAGGTAACGTACATAAGGAAAACCTGACCTGTAAACTTCTTCTTTTTGTACAAAAGATTAATAATAACAAATCCCAAAATATTCCAAAGGGATTCATAAAGGAAGGTGGGGTGAACAAAATCCACAGAAATCTTGGTCTTTATTCCGTCAATGATTTCGGTACGGTAGGCGCCCTCAAGCTGCATACGCCAAGGAAGCTTTGCCACGCCTTCCGACCAGCCGTAAGCTTCACCGTTAAAGAAATTGCCCCATCTGCCCATGATCTGACCGATCATTACAGCAGGGGAAACTGCGTCCAGCAGACGGAATACCATTATCTTTTTAACCTTGCCGAACACCAGTATGGTAATAGCACCGAAAATTATGGCACCGTAAATGGCAATACCGCCGTTCCAGATGCTTATGGCGTCAAGCAGAGAATCGTATTTTTCGGGATTGGTAATAACATACAAAATTCTTGCGCCGATAATGGCAATGGGAACAGTGAACAGCGCCAGATTATAGCAATCATCTTCACGTACGTGCTCAAACTTTGTGGCGCGCCACAAAAAATAGGTAAACGCCAGAATTATACCCAGCGCAATAATAATTCCGTACCAGTATACGGTAATTCCGTCGCCGATAGGAATGGTAAACGCCGCACGGTTAAGCTCAAACTCTTCTATTCCCAATCCGGGGAAAGCAATTGTTGTCTTCATATACACTTTTCCTTTCCTTTATTCGTCTTCGGGAAATACTATGGAAATACAGCTTTTTTCCATATCGTATCCCTTCATAAAGCGTTCTTTCACGTCTTCGTAGCCGGTGTTTTGTATAACCGAAGCGTAATCAAACATATCGCATCCCTCCAGCGCCGCAGAAGCCAGACGGTTTGCGGTTTCGGAGGTGGAATTAAAGCTCAGGCATTCCGTTGCGTAAATAACCTTTTTTGCCCGCAAAAACTCTTCTTTTGTAAAGAAAGTGCTTTTGCGCTTTGCTATTTCGTCTTTAACAGCCTCCGCTACCTTTTCGGGATCGTCTGCCACACCTTCAATAGAGATATAGGACCAATCTCTCGAATTATAGTAGCTGTATGAAAAACGGTCGGATATAAGTCCGCTTTCGTAGTTATCGCAGTAAAATTCGCCGGAAGAGCCGAACAGCAGCTGCAAAATAATGGCGTGTTCTGCGCTTCGTTTAAGGTCGTCATCCTCTTTTACGGGTAACGCTTCTTTAATTCCCAGAGCAAATTGAGGCATACCGATCTTTAATTTTGCAACCGTTCTTTTTGTGTTAACTTCAGACGGCTCAAAAATATCGGGTAAGTCGATATCGGTCTTGGGATAATATTCCAGACATTCGTCGCATACCTTTTTTACTTCCTCGGGGTCCACCTTGCCGCAAATACAAAGCACGGTGTTGGAGGGGTGGTAAAATACCTTGTGAATATCGTAAAGCATTTCGGGTGTTATCTCTGCAATAGAGTCCACCGTGCCGGCAATATCCTTGCGTACGGGGTTGTTAACGTACATTCCCTCCAGCATACCAAGCAATGCCCGCCAGTCTGCGTCATCCTCGTACATTTTTATTTCCTGACCGATAATCCCTTGCTCCTTATCCACGCTTTCTTTTGTAAAATGAGGGGTGAAAACCATTTGAAGCAGGGTTTTTAAGTTAATATAAAAGTTTTCCGTGCAGGAAAAAATATATTCGGTGCGTTCAAAAGAAGTAAAAGCATTTGCATCGCCGCCGTTTTTTGTAAAGGTTTCAAAAGCATCCGTTCCGTCGGGGTTTTCAAACATCTTATGCTCAAGAAAATGGGCGGTTCCGTCGGGCACGGTTACGTACCCGTCATTTACGGGCAGACGGTTATCGCAGGAGCCGTATTTTACAGCCACCGCCGCAAATGCGGTTTCGTGATTTTTGGGGCAAACGTATACGGGCAAGCCGGATGAGTGTACAAACCGGTAATATTTTTCACCCAATACCTTATTTTCTTTAACTATCATTCCTCGCCGTTACCCCCTTTCAGGAAATATACCGTATCCACCGTTATGCTGTTTGCACAGCGGATAACGTCCTCTCTGGTGATTGTATCAAGCATATCCGCTTCTTCAAGGGGAGATGTGTCCTTGCCCTCCAGATATCCGGCAACATAAAACTTATTTATACTGCGTATACTGTCGGTAACGCTTCGAAGACTGCTTTTTATGTTTCGTATGGCAGTTTCAAACTCTTCATCGGTAAAGTTGCCGTTTTTCATTTCGTCAAGCTCGTGCATTATGGCACTGTAAGCTTTGTCCTTGTCGCAGGCGTTTATCCCTGCGGTTATTATAAAAAGTCCCTTGATATAATGGGATATCATAGAACAATAATAGCATAGCGACAGCTTTTCTCTTACGTTTACAAACAGCTTGCTGGTGGGAGAAATGGCAAATATTTCCTTAAAAACAGTAAAGGCAAGACGTTTGTTTTGTTCGTCTTTTGTTGCAATACGGTATCCGATAGCCAATTTACTCTGGTTAATATTCATTTCCTCGGTAAAGCGTTTTTCGGCTTCAGCTCTTGATATAAGCGTGTTTTTCGGCAATTCCTCTTTTCGGGGAGCAAAGGTTATTTCACGGCATAGCTTATTGTATATCTCTTCGCCCTCTGCGTTGCC
>JAGCNA010000054.1 GCA_017646185.1 Clostridia bacterium | reverse complement strand
TGCTTGTCCTTAATTATCAGCTCACCCTTATGGTACTGTGCTTCGTGCCCTTCGTTGTACTGTTTACCTGGATATTCCGCAAATTTTCCAGAAAAGCATACCGTGCCGTAAAGGACGGAACCACGGATATAAACACCTATCTTTCCGAAAACCTTTCGGGTATAAAAATTACCCAGATCTTTAATAAGGAAGACAAAAAGAACAGAGATTTTCTTGAAAAAAGCGGAAAACTGCGCAAAGCAAAGCAAAAGCAGATATTCGTTTTCGGCGTGTTCAGACCTATGGTCTATATGCTGTATATATCCTCCGTGCTTTGTCTTTTGTATCTTGGCGGCAGAGGATATATTAAAGAAACCGTGTTTATGGGACAGATGGTTACCGCAAACATTCTCGTAACCTTCTATATGTATATATCCAAGTTCTTTAACCCCATTCAGACTCTGGCAGAGCAGTTCAATATGCTTCAGTCTGCATTCGCATCTGCGGAAAAGATATTCACCGTATTCGATATGGTTCCCGAGGTTGTGGATGAGCCCGACGCTATGGAGCTTGAAAACATACGCGGCGATATTGAGTTCCGCAACGTATGGTTTTCCTATGTTCCCGATGAATGGGTGCTTAAGGACGTATCCTTTAAAGTGGATGCAAGACAGACAGTTGCTTTCGTAGGCTCTACGGGAAGCGGAAAGACCACTATACTTTCTCTTATATGCAGAAACTACGATATTCAAAAAGGTCAGATACTTATCGACGGTATCGACATAAAGAAGATAAAGCTTTCGTCGCTCCGCAAGCATTTCGGACAAATGCTTCAGGATGTTTTCCTCTTCTCAGGTACCATACGCAGTAATATAGTGTTGCGTGAGGAAAGCTTTACCGATGAAGAGATAATGGAAGCCTGCAAGTATGTTAACGCAGATTCCTTTATAAACAAGCTGGAAGGCGGTCTTGATGAAGTAGTGCGTGAGAGGGGTAATAACTTCTCTGCGGGACAAAGACAGCTTCTTTCCTTCGCCCGTACTGTTATTCACAAGCCTGCGGTAATGATACTTGACGAGGCCACCGCAAATATAGATACCGAAACCGAGCTTTTGATTCAGGATTCTCTGGAAAAAATGAAGAATATCGGTACTATGCTTATCGTTGCCCACAGACTTTCCACCATTCAGCACGCAGATAATATCATTCTGCTCTCCAAAGGACAAATCGTGGAGCAGGGTAACCACCAAGAGCTTCTCAAGCAAAAAGGCAAGTATTATCAGCTTTATACCTTGCAGTATAATAAACAACTGCTTCAAAACAAATAAAATCAATCACCCCAAAGATTTCGTTCAAGAATCTTTGGGGTGAATTTTTGTCGGGGTCCCCGAAAAGCCGTTAGGCTTCTTGGGGGTGGTTATCTTAATATAGTAGTTAAACAGCTTTTCAGCAAAGCTGTGTCAACGGTTTTGTCTACAGCCGCGCCGTACAAAACGGAACGAACCAAAAACACCGTCGTTTCCGAATCGTCCTTTCCGTACAAGTCTTGCACCGCTTGGGCAATTTCATCGGATATTCGGTTTTTCTCTTTTATTTGTTCATCATTAAGCAGCTTATCATCG
>JAGCNA010000053.1 GCA_017646185.1 Clostridia bacterium | reverse complement strand
GGAAATATCCTCTACGCATGCGTCAAGCTGTGCTTCGGTCATTTCGTCCAGCTCGGTGCCGGTAATAGCACGCTGACCGGGACGGAGTATGCCCAGTTCTCTTGCTATGGCAGATGCGGTGATAATATGGTCACCGGTGATCATAACGGGGCGTATGCCTGCGCGCAGGCAGGTTGCAACCGCCGCTTTTGCTTCGGGACGGGGCGGGTCGCTCATACCCAGAATACCCATAACGGTGAGCACGTTTTCCAAGGTTTCGGTGGTTATTTCCGAAGGAAGCCGGTCTATAACCTTATATCCAACCGCCAAAACACGCAAAGCGTCTGCGCTGAGCAGTTCTGTAAACCGTTTTGCCTCCGCAATATTGCCCGAAACGCAACGGGATGCCATTACGTCAAAAGCGCCTTTTACGATAACGGTTATCTTTCCGTCAATATTGTTAACGGAAGTCATTAACTTTCTGTCGGAATCAAAGGGAATTGTAGCCAAACGGGGATAAGCGGAGTTAAGCTCTTCCTTGGACATACCGTTATTATACGCCGCAAGGACTATGGAAGTTTCCGTAGGGTCGCCGATATGGGTAACCTTATCAGCTTCCACAAGGACAGAACCATCGGAACAGAGAGTAGCGTACGCAAGAAGCTTTTTCATCTCCTCGCTGTTGCTAAGGGATATATCCTCGGAATTCGCTTCCCCTTCTACCCAGCCTTTTACCAAGGTCATACGGTTCTGGGTGAGAGTACCGGTTTTATCCGAGCAGATAATAGATGCGCCGCCAAGAGTTTCTACTGCGGGAAGACTGCGGATAACCGCGTTTTTCTTTGCAAGGCGCTGTACGCCGATAGAAAGCACGATAGTTACTATGGCAGGCAAGCCTTCGGGAATAGCGGATACCGCAAGGGAAACCGCTGTCATAAAGATTTCCAAGGGTTTAAGGTCGTTGATAAGACCTACAACAAATATTACCACGCATATACCGATGGCAAGGAGTCCAAGGTATTTGCCAAGTTTTGCAAGCTTTTTCTGCAGAGGGGTCTGTGTATCCCCTTCACCGCTGAGCAGGGCTGCGATCTTGCCCATTTCCGTATCCATACCGATTGCGGTAACAACTGCCAAAGCGGTACCGTAGGTAATGCTGCATCCGGAATAGACCATATTGCTTCTGTCGCCGATAGGTGCGTTTTCGTCTATGATAGCAGATGCGTCCTTTTCCGAAGGAACGGATTCGCCGGTGAGAGCGGATTCTTCGCTCTTTACGGATGCGCCGCTGATAAGGCGGGCGTCTGCGGGAACGAAATCTCCCGCTTCCAGCTTGATTATATCGCCGGGCACCAAAGCGGATGCCATTACGATCTGTTCTTTTCCGTCACGGATAACGCGGGAATGGGGGGCGGACATATTTTTGAGCGCCTCCAAGGCTTTTTCCGCCTTGCTTTCCTGCATAACGCCCAAAATGGCGTTTACCACAACGATAACGAGGATAAGTGCAGGTTCGAAAAATCCTTTTGCTTCACCCTCAAGTATGGCAACAACAAGGGATACAGCCGCCGCGGCAAGAAGAATGAGGATCATAACATCCTTAAACTGATCAAGGAATTTTAAAAACAAGCCCTTTTTCTTTTTGCCTTTTAAAACGTTTGCCCCGTACTGCGCCTGACGGGAAGCTACCTCTTTTGAAGAAAGACCGTTTACACTGTCTGTCTGCAAGGTTTCAAGAACCTTTTTGGTTTCAAGATTGTAATATTCCATTTGTGTTTTTCCTCCGTTTTTTTGAAACGAAACTGACAATCGTTTCCACAAGAGCATATACAGTATTATACTCCCCACATAACAAATTGTCAAGTGCAGGCGAAAAAACACAAAAACAGACAAGAAATCTGTTAATTCTTTATTTTTATTATGTATTTTACCGTTGAAATATCTGTTTTTTTGGAGTATAATTGCTTGGTTGAATTTAAGAAAGAAAAGAGAGAAAATATGCTATGATCATTTTGTTTGAGATCGCAGTTGCCCTTTTTGCAGGACTTTTGATGTCCCGTCCCGCAAAGAAGCTTGGTCTTCCTGCCGTAACGGGTTATCTTATCGCAGGTCTGCTTATCGGTCCCTTTGTTTTGGGCAGACTGGGTGTAGAAGGCTTGGGCTTTACTTCAAGCGAACACGTTGAGGCTTTGAGCATTATTTCCGACGTGGCTTTGGGCTTTATTGCTTTTGCTATCGGTAACGAATTCCGTGTTTCCCAGCTTAAGCAGATAGGTAAGCAGGCGACCATCATTGCCATTTTCCAGGCAGTTACCGCAACTATCTTTGTTGATGCGGCGCTGATCGGACTTCATTTCCTTATGCCCGATAAGCTTTCTATCGCTACCGCTATTACTTTGGGCGCAATAGCAACCGCTACCGCACCTGCCGCTACCCTGATGGTTGTTAACCAGTACAAGGCAAAGGGTAAGCTTACCGATATTTTGCTTCCTATCGTTGCATTGGACGACGCTGTGGGACTTATCGTATTCGCAGTATCCTTCGGTATCGCAAAGGCGCTTAATTCCGGCGCGGCTTTAAGTATTTTTACTGTTGCAATAAACCCCCTTATCGAGATTATCGGTTCTCTCCTTTTGGGTACGATTATCGGTATTCTGTTTAATTTTTCGGAAAAGTTCTTCTTTTCCCGTTCCAAGCGTATGTGTATATCCATTACATACGTGTTCCTTGCGGTTGCAATATCCATGCTTCATTTCCACATCCCCGGCACCGAGCTGGAGATCGGCTTCTCTCCCCTGCTTGTATGTATGATGCTGGGTACCGTGTTCTGCAACCTGTGCGTATTCTCCGAAGAGCTTATGGCGAAGGTTGACAGATGGACCGCACCCCTCTTCGTGCTGTTCTTCGTTATCTCCGGCGCAGAGCTTGATCTGAGCGTGTTCTCCGATTGGGCGGTTATCGTTATCGGCGTAGTTTATATCGCATTCAGAAGCGCAGGCAAGATCTTCGGCGCAAACGTAAGCTCCAAGTTTATGAAATGTGTTCCCAGTATTCAGAAATATCTGGGTATCACCCTCCTTCCTCAGGCAGGCGTTGCTTTGGGTATGTCCGTTACCGTTGCCGCAGAATTGGGCGCAGACGGTACGATCATCCGTAATATAGTATTGTTTGCCGTATTGGTTTACGAGCTGTTCGGTCCTCTTATGACCAAGATCGCCCTTACCAAAGCGGGAGATATTCAGCCCAAAGAGCTGCAGCCCGTAAAGCATTCAAAAGACGAAAAACCCGTCTGGTAGTCGCTCGGTAAAAGCACTGCAGAACAAAAACGCAAAAATAAATAAACCGTAATAAGAAATGCGAGAGATTTTAGTTCATCTCTCGCATTGTTGTTTTCTTTATAGGTAGAAATCTGTAAACAGATTTCTTTTTATTTTGCGTTTTTTAAACGCTTTCGCTTCGCTGGCTGTAGATTACTACAGCTACCGCTCGCGAAAGACGTTTTCTGCAGCGTTTCCGGGGTCCCCGAGAAACCGTAGGTTTCTTGGGGTGGTTTTTACCATCGCTCCCTTCACGACGTTGCTTTCGCGAAATTACAGACGGATCATATCGAAAATTTTCGAAAGCTACCGTCTATAGAACTTAAAGTCTGATTGAAG
>JAGCNA010000052.1 GCA_017646185.1 Clostridia bacterium | reverse complement strand
CTCTGCCCTTAGCGCGTCTTCTCTTGAGACCCTTTCTGCCGTTAGCGGTAGCCATTCTCTTTCTGAAGCCGTGTTCTTACTGTCTGTGGATCTTTTTAGGCTGATATGTTCTGAGCATTCGGAATGCACCTCCTGATTATTATTCAAAATAAAAAAATGCGCCGTAATTTTGTGCCTGAACACAGGCAAAGGATATTATAACCATAAAATAGTGAGTTTGTCAAGTGTTTTTTTAAAAAAACTATGAACGATAAACGATGAACGATAAACGAATGGTTGATTTTTGTTCGCAGAACAAAAATCTTCCGAAGTTCCTCGTTCCTAGTTTCTAGTTTCTCGTTTTTTACTAAAATAACTTGCTTTTTCCACACTTAGGTGCTATAATATATTATATATAACTATAATATATATTATAGAGGTGAAAAATGGATTACACAAGCGCAGAAACCAGACAGCGGATATACAATTCCGTGCTTGAGGAAATGAAGACAAAATGCTCTGAGGCTTCCTTTAACTGGCTTTTTAAAAACACCGTAATAACATATATGGACCCTACGCAGGTGGATCTGCTTACACCCGATATGGTTGCCGCAAGCACCATTAACAAAAGATATCTTACCGACCTTGAAGAGGCGTTTTCCAAATATACCTTTACCAACGTGCGTGTTACCGTGACAAGCAAGATGGGCGCGCCAAAGGAAAAAAAGGAGGAAAAGGAGGACGACAGCAAGTACACAGCCTACAAGCTTCGTTACAACCCCAATTTTACCTTTGAAAACTTTGTTATCGGCTCTTCCAATCAGGTGGCTGCAAAGGCATCCTTTGCAATTGCGGAGCATCCTGCAGAGCTTTATAACCCTCTCTTTATTTACGGCCCTCCCGGTCTGGGAAAGACACACCTGCTCTTTGCCATAGTAAACCACCTGCGGGATAATAATCCACATGCTGACATACTGTATAAGACGGGTGAGGAATTCACACAGGAAATGGTGGATTCACTGGTGCAGAAATCCAACGTGGCGTTCAGAGAAAAGTACCGCAGCGTGGACGTTTTGCTTATCGACGATATTCAGTTTATCGAAGGAAAGGACAAAACTCAGGAAGAGTTTTTCCACACCATAGACACACTTTTTCAACAGCAAAAGCAGGTTATAATCACATCCGACCGACCTCCCAAGGAAATTAACCTTGAGGACAGGCTTAAAAGCCGCTGTGAAATGGGCCTGATTGCGGACATAAAACCGCCGGATACCGAGCTGCGCACCGCTATTTTTAAGAAAAAGAGCGTGGATATGGGTGTGGATATACCCGATAACGTGCTTACCTTCCTTGCGGAAAATATTAAAACAAATATCCGTCAGATAGAAGGCGCAATTAAAAAGCTGAAAGCCCATTCCTTTATCGAGGACAGGCAGATAACCCTTGATATGGCGGTTTCCGTGCTGAGCGAATATTTGAAAACCGCCCAGACGCAGGATAACAAAGTACGAAATATCTTTGATTATATCTGCAAAAAATATTCGGTTAAAAAAGAAGTGCTTACATCCGGCAAGCGAAACGCGGATATCGTTTATGCAAGAAACCTTTG
>JAGCNA010000051.1 GCA_017646185.1 Clostridia bacterium | reverse complement strand
GGAGAGATTACCGGATCCGATCTTTTTTATGCGTTGAGCTATATTTCCGAAAACGCGGTGTCAAACGCTTGGAAAGATCTTGAATCCCAAACGAAAAAATATAGGGACCGTTATGTTTTATCCCGTATACTCATTATACTTATCGTGACAATATACGTTATTACTGCGGCAACTTTTGCATATCCCCACATCTGCTATCTGCTTTCGGATAATAAGTATAAAAATGATATCGACGTATATGAAGCATATGCAAAGCTTGATTTTCACGGTCTGCGTACCGAGGCTGTTGTAAAAGAGGATTCCCATCTCGGCATAGGAAAACTGTATGAGGGGGATTATATTCCGCTGTACGGTTATTCTTCAGTGTCTTTTGATGATAAAAAGGACTTTGAAAAAGATATGCTTTTGGCCGTTATTAATGCCCTCGGCTTGAAAACAGATTTGGGAAAAATCGAACCCGATAAATACGGTGTATACGATATTGACGGGTATAAAGTCGATATGTTCTTTTCCCGTGAATACAATACTGTTTCAATTTCCGACGAAAATCATCTGGTACCGCGGATACTTCTTAAAGGAAAGCGGGTTTCGATTTCCGCAAATGCCACCGATGATGAAATAAAAGATTCCGTTTCCGCCGCGGCAGATATATTGTTTGAATCCTTCGGGGTGTCGTTTAGCGATATAAAAATACTCAGATATTGCAAAAATGAAGCTGAAGATGCGGTAGAACGCAAGGATAATTCCGTAACAGTGGTATTCTATAATTCGGATGACCATCCTCTTAATGAATACGGAAAGGACGGGGTGAACTGCAACTACATTCATCATTGGCATAACGGAGTGGTTTCGGACAATATAGCCATACGGTTTGAATACAGCGATTCCGAAAAGACCGCTTACGCAAGTTCTGTGAAATATACGGCTTACAGCGCAGGTCTTGTGCAGGTTTCTACTGCAAAGAAAACGTCTTTTGAAAAGGCGAAAGAACTGTTGGCGGAAGGACTTGCATTCGGTGCACACAGCTGTCGTTTTTGCACAGAGGAAACTCCTTACGTGGATTTTAAAAATTACGATTACGTAGAGCTTCAATACACCACTGCCACAGACAATTTTCCCGCTTTGCCGTTTTACGTTTTTTATAAGCACACCGGTGAAACCGAGGACGGCAAAAAAATATTTTCTTTGGCATACGTTCCCGCGATTGAAATATCGGGTTACGAAGAATATTTTTCTTCTCTTACGGAATCTCACGGAAAATCCGCATCAAACGGGGAAGTGATTTCCAAAGCCGAGATAAACGAAATATTATCGGGAATGGAGCTTTTGGCTTTTGATGTTGCAGACGATACGACCTATACGGGCGAGCTTTTGTCCGAGTATCTTCCTTGGTCTGTGGAAGGGCTGACCCCTTATATCACTTATAATGTGCCCGCAAAAAGGGTGATTACCTTTATGGGAGAAAGCTATGAGTGTACCTATGAAAAGAGTTATCGCAGAATATACTCTCCTTTTCATATAGACAAATATGTTTTTGACGGCGGATATTTTGAGCTTTACGGTGGTGGCGGTATGATCGTAGGTATGAGCCTTGACGATCCGTCGCAGGGAATTTATATTGCAAACAAAAGCACCCTTATAAACAACTACGTTAATGACGAAAACGGGTATTCTCATAAAAAATACATTGTCGAGTCCGATAACAAGGTATACCGTTACGTAGGCTACCGCACAGGTTGGAAAATTTCAGATTATTATTATGTTGATTATGTAGATATATATGACGATGATTATTCATCCTATAAAGGCAGTCTTTTGTTCGGATTTTATTTCAATACCGTGGGAAATTTTGAAAATCTTGACCCCGCTATACAAAACAGAATTTACGCTTTGCGTTCGGATAAGGCAAAAGAGCTTGTCAAGAGCAAGATAGAATCTGTATGCGAAGGGTACGCTTTTTACGGATTCCACGATCCTATTGCGGTTGTCTTAGAGGACGGTACCGTCACCTGCTTGTACAGAGCAGACGTTACCTATCCCAACGGAGAAACACGGCAGGTAAATATCATTTTTAAATAGTGAAAAAACCGAGCGTTAAGCTCGGTTTTTTTGTTTATCGGGGTGATTATCTGTTAAACTGTTTGTTCATCCATTTTATTGCCATATCAACCCATCTGCCGGTATAGGGGTCGTTATAATCGCCTCTGCCGTTTGGTGCGGTTTCCTCTGTGCAGACAGAGAGTCCGTGGGGTCCCTTGGGGAAGATATGCATTTCGAAGGGGTTATTTGCTTTATACAATGCGTCTGCCAGCGAAAGCGGATCGGAAAGGGGCACGCATTCATCGGTAAAGGTGTGCCATATAAACATAGGGGATGTTTTTTCGTGAACCATATTGTGGGTGCAAAGGTGGGCGTATTCCTCGTAAGCGGGCTCTCTGTCCAGTCCCATAAGCAGTTTAAAGCATTCGGGGTGGGATTTCACCAAAGGATAGCAAGCGATGGCAAGGTCGGGACGGCAGTCAAGCCCCTCCAAAGCAGGATCGTCAAAGGCGGATGCTATCCAAGCAGAAAGGTGCCCACCTGCGGAAAAACCGATAGTTACGATTCTGTTCGGGTCTACGTGATATTCCTCTGCGTGTTCACGGATATGGTGTATAGTCTTTGCCACGTCTGTAAGAGGATTTTTGTCCTTTGCCTCTTCCATTACTCTGTAAAACAAGGTAAAGGTGTTACAGCCTGCGGCTTTAAACTGGTTTGCCACCGGTTCTGCTTCACGGGCAGAGCAATACATATATCCGCCGCCGGGAAGCACCACCACCGCAGGACGGGGAGGAATGGGCATTTCTGTGGATTTTTTTGCTATGTGAGCGTCGATATAGGCGCTTCCGTCAAGATTTATTATCATCTGATTTTACCTTCCTTTTTTGTTTGTATATACCGTATCCGCAAACCGCAGTCAAAAATGCAAGACACAGATACAGCCAGATATCGCCGATAAGGGAATACAGCGTTACGGTATTGCAGGAAAATGCTTTTCCGTACAGAATATCCTGCACCATAGGTTCGGTTTGGGAAATAATATTTCCTTTCGGGTCAATAATACAGCTTATACCCGTGTTGCCTGCGCGGACAACGGGTCTGCCCGTTTCGATAGCGCGGATAACAGAAAAGTTTCTGTGCTGGTAAACTCCTCGGGTGGATTTGTACCAGCTGTCATTGGTGGCAACAAAGATTATATCAGCCCCGTCCCGCACCCCTTCTCTTGAAAAGGATGCGAATATGGAATCAAAGCACACGAGGGGAGAAAAGGTGTACCCTTCTGCCTTTATAAGGGAAGTATCGTTCCCCGCAGTAAGGGATTCGGAAAGGTTCATATTGCCCAAAGCGGGTATTAATCCGGTTATAAGATTACCGTACGGAATAGTTTCTCCAAAGGGGACGGGGTGGCGTTTGTCATATCGGTTGCTTATGCTTCCGTCGGGATAAATTGCCACAATGGAGTTGTAGTATCTGTCCTCATCGTCTGCCACCAAAACTCCCGTGAGTATGGTAACACCTTTTTCTTTTGCCACCTCTGCAAGAGGCTTAAGCCTTTCGCAATCCTCGGAGCTGTAGCGGGGCAGGGGGGATTCGGGCAGGAAGAGTATTTTTGCCCCGTTATCTGCCGCCTGCTCGCACATATATACATAGGTTTCCGCAATATGGTTGTAGTAATCGGGCCTCCATTTGTCCTCGCCCGTTATACATCCTTGAATAATAGCTATATCGGTTTGGTTTTCGGTTTTCGGCGGTATTAAAGCCAACGCAGTTCCGCACACAAGGTTCAGTGCAAGCACGCCTGCGGAAACACACAATAATTTGTGCTTTCCCGTCATAAGCCACAAACCCAGATAAGCGGATACGAGCGCAACTATAAAGCATATAAAGTAATTTCCGAAAAAGGAAGCCGTTTCCACCATGGGCAAAAACGACGCCTGACCGACAGCAACCTTTCCCCAGGAAAAGGATAATTCTCCTAAAGACAGCACCCATTCAGCCGCCGTCCAAAGGCAGGCAAAGGAAAAGGCGAGTAAATGATTATTTTTGGGCACGAATTTAATAAGCCACATCACGCCCGCCGTAAGCAGGGAATGGTACAACGCAATTCCGATACACGCGACAATAACTATACTTATCCCCTCTGCGGCGGAAAAGCCAAACCCGTCAAAGGGGTAAAGTGCCATAAACCAATAATAAAGGGGGATATAAAATCCGAAGCAAAAACAGTAGGAATAACGGAAAAACGCTTTCCTCTCGCAGGAGAAAAGCGCAAAGAAGTACAGCGCAAGTCCCGGAAAGGCGAATATAAAGGTATAATCGCTCCAGAACTGCACCGAATATATTATTCCCGCTGTAAGACAGGTAAGGGCGGGATGCTTTTTGATAAAATCAATCAAGGTCATTCAGCATTTTTCTTATTTCCGTTACAGCGAATTCAAAAGCTTCATATCCGTCTGCAAAGGAATATTTGTGTTTAATATCATCGGTATCCGAAAGGGAGGAAAGTCCGGTAAACATCATAAGATGGGGCTCTACCGTAAGTATGAATTCCTCTTCGGTGTCCTTGTTTATCTGTGCAAGGGTTTCTTTAAGATATGCGTTGCCGTATCCGGGAGGAACAATAATACCTTCTCCGTCGCAATCCTTAATATGCATATACTCAACGTAATCCTTTAAAAGCTCGTATGCGCCGGAAGCATCCTCACCGCAGAAGGGGAAGTTGCCGTTATCCAACACTACTTTAAGTCTGCCGCCAAAATGGTCCATAAGCTCACGCACGTTTTCGGGGCTTTGACCGTATATGCCTTTTTCGTTTTCGTGGCAAAGGGTAAAGCCGCGGGCTTC
>JAGCNA010000050.1 GCA_017646185.1 Clostridia bacterium | reverse complement strand
CAAATAAAAAAAGCTGTGCAAAACAAAAAAGCACAGCAACGTAAACCCATATCGTTAACCGGGATACGAAAACTATTTACCGCGCCTGACACCTTGTCGGCGGGTGAGGAGAAAAACTCCAACTTCTTTGTCCAAAGCATAATACCATGCCACACAGCTTTTGTCAATAGGTTTTATCAACTTTTTTTAAAGTTTTTAATAAATTTTCCTTTGCCTCTGCATATATATGTATTATGGAAAAAGGAGGATTTTTATATGCCCAGATTATTTTTAAGCCCTTCCACGCAGGAATATAACCTGTATTACGATGGTGAAGGCAACGAAGAATACTATATGAACATACTTGCCGACCTGATGGAGCCATATATTTCGGCAAGCGGAATTACATTTACAAGAAACGACCCCGAAGGATCGGTTGGCGCGTCTGTGCGTAAATCAAATTCGGGTAACTACGGTCTGCATCTCGCTTTACATTCCAACGCTTCGGGCAGTGCCAACCCCGGCGGACAGCGGGGAAGCGATTTTTATTATTTCCCCGGAAGCTCCGAGGGGCAGCGGGCGGCGGATATTTTTGTTTCTCTTTTTAAAAATATATATCCCTTGCCGGAGCGTGTCCGTGCTATTCCCACCACCACTCTTTACGAGGTGCGCAACGCAGTTGCTCCCACGGTGCTGGCAGAGATAGCCTACCACGATAACCCCGAGGATGCGGAGTGGATACGCGGTAATCTTAACGTTATTGCCCGTACTCTCGCTCAGGGGGTAGCCCAGTATTTCGGGGTCCCCTTCGTTCAGCCGGGAATAACCCAAACGGCTACCGTGCGCACCGCAGGGGGAAGACTTAATCTGCGCTCTGCTCCTTCCCTGAGCGGGCAGATCATAGACGCTATTCCCAACGGTACCACCGTTTCCGTAACGGGAAGGGAAGGTAATTGGTATGCGGTAATTTATAACGGACAAAACGGCTACGCTTCCGGTGATTATTTGGTCATAAACGGATAAAAAGCATATTATTTGCGCAAAATGACTCCGAAAGGAGTCGTTTTTTTATATGCTTTCTTATATCAGACGTTATTCGTTTTTGTTTTTGGCAGGCGGCGGGATATATGTGCTCATAGAGCTTTTGTACCGCGGCAGAAGCCATTTTTCCATGTTCCTTGCAGGCGGTCTTTCCGTGGTGCTCATACGTATTATCTGCGGCAGAATAAAGGGGCTTGTACTGCGCTGTCTTGTGGGTGGTATTATCATCACTTCGGTGGAGCTTGTGTTTGGTATAATTTTCAATCTCTGGCTGGGTATGGACGTGTGGGATTATTCTCATTTGCCGTTTAACATTCTCGGTCAGGTCTGCCCGTATTTTACCCTTGCCTGGGCGGCTTTGTCTATTCCCGCTTTGTGGCTGGGAAACCTCATCTGCGGAACTAAAAAACTCCCGTAATCGGGAGCTTTTTAACTATTCTTCGATACTTTCAATAAAATCTGCAAATGCAGTGTCTTTTTTTGAAGAAATCTCCTCTTCAAAGGATACTGTAACACCGTCCGTGTAAAATTCATAGCTATTCAAGTAGCCGTAATCGGCTTCGCCAAACCAACGGTCAACGCTTAAAATCCGATTTCTCAAGGTCAAAGCCCTGTATTCCATATCCTCGTACGTATGTGTAACGGCGTAATCCGAAAAATCGTTTCCTTTTTCAACGCAGACTGTATATCCGTCGTTCTCCAAAACGTACTTTTCACCGTAAGAGACAAACCCAAGCTTGGAAAGCGTATTTTCATCCGTCCAATCGGTCTTTTCAATAACCTCAAGATATCGGTCGGACATTTTGGGGTTGGAAACCTCGGGAAGAATATACGTATCCATAGCCACGAATACGCTTAGCGGCAAAAAGCAAATCAAAACGACCAGCCATACGATACTTAACTTTTTGTGTCTAGCCCATTTTACAGCCAAAAGTATGCCTGCCACAAGCGGAATTTGCATTACCGACAACAGTATTACTGCTAATCCCAACGTGAGAGCATCGTAAAAAAAGCTTGCTCCTATCAAAAATATCCCTCCTTGTAATATTGTAATAAAATTCTATCATGTACGATAATTCTTGTCAACAAAATGTTCCCCGACATCAAAAAGCTGTTGTCCCAAAACATCGGCTTGAGTGACATGTTCGAGAATACTAATACCAGCCGTTGATATCAAATTTTTCAGGGTGAGTAGCAATTGTTACCCCGGGTTTGAATTCATGTTCAAAAATACCCGAAAAATCTCCAACGTAAACTTCTGTTTTTGAAGTTTCATCGCTGATATAATAAACTCTTTTGCCTGTTTCCAGCAAAGATGCATATTTTTTCTTCGCTTCATTAGTTAGCGCGTACAAATAAGATACAAAATATGGTCTTTCTTCAAATACAAGGTCAATTTCGTGTCCTATATTTAATAATTGTGTGAATTCTTCTAAATTCATAAGTGCCCTCTATTATAACAAAAACGGAATAAGACATAAATATATTTTTTTACTTAATTATATTTTTGTCAAGGTGTATCATGCCGAGCAAATGGTTGTCAACCATATTTACAAAAAATATCCTTGTGCTACCTTATAAGGTCCCTCAAATAAATAAAACTTGGTTCCGGGTTTAAGTGTTTCGAAAAAGGCAAGGCAAGCATCGTTATCAACCAACATCTTAAGTTCGATATGCCCTTCATTTTCTTTGTTTTCTTCTGTTATAAAAAAACGAACGCTCCAACGTTCTTTGTTGATGTCATCAGCACGAACTATATGGGGAAAATACTCCAGCCCAGTAATAAACGGTTTGGGCTTACGTCGCGTCCAATAAATATATGCTTTTTTTGCTTCCATACTACACCTTTAGTTTTATAACTATAGCTTTCTTCACAAAACAAAATCCACCCTGCGTTCAAAGCAGGGTGGAAAAACACTCGGAATATATGGCACACCTGCTTTTTGTGGGGTTCCCGAGAAGTCGCGAGGCTTCTTGGGGTAATTTAATCAGATGTTATTCACTGTGTATATATTTTACTATAAAAAGCACATTTTGTCAACACTTTTTTGTGTTAAGGCTTGCAGATTCCGCAGGGGGAGTAGCCGTCATCGATCAGTTCTTCCCGCGTGCCCTCAAAGACTTGCTTGTTATTTTCGCTTATCTTGCTTACGGACGAGCAATCGGGGTGGTGGAATTTTTTGGAATTTGTATTAAGAATATACGTTTTTGCTTGCTGCTCGGTATGGGATACTTCGTTTTCCCCTTCGTTTAAGCGGCTTTCACCTGTGGCGTAATCGATTTCTATACTCGGCTGTGCGTTGTAAACGAATACGTTAAAGCAAATTCCCTCGCCCTCGTCCTCCACGGAATACCCTTCCATAAGAACTCCGCGGCAAAGCAGGTCGTCCCTGTCAAAGATGGGTGTAACACGGTACATAACGTGGTTGCCCGTTTCTTTTATATAGTCTGCAACCATATTTTCAAAGGGGAGCATTCCCGTTACGTTCATATATCTGGTGCCCGTAACAAGATTATTTACGTTTGCGTTTTCACCCGTAAGCTGGTAGCCGATAAGATGACAGCGGTTGTAAAGATACTTTCCGTCAACACAATCGTATTTAACGGTGTGCCAGCCCGTGGGTTTTACCTGACCTATATTGCCTCTGTCCTCGGTGGGCATAAGCTCCTTGCCGATACAGGCTATGGTAACACCGCATCTGCCCAGAAAGTCAAGCTCGCTGTAAAATTCGTAAGAATCCGCCACTATCTCGTTTTCGGTAAAATAAGGCGTGTTACCGTTAACGGCAATATACGGCTTGTCGGAAAAAGCGGGGATATCCTTTAAGGAAAATCCGTCTTTGCCTATTTCGGGTTTGGATTCTTCAACAGATACTTCTTCTGTAAAAGAGCTTTCCTGCGCATGCAAGGAATTATCCTTGGGCGGTTCGGGGCTTACGCAAGCGGAAACAAGCAAAGAAAATACAAGAAGTAAAGATAAAACAAATAATCCCTTTTTTATCATCTTTCGTAAACCTCTTTTGTGATTTTTTCATGGGAGGTTCCCTCAAAATCCACGGTGCTTACCAAGGGGAAGCCTTCTGCGGGAAGATCAATATCTAAGCTCATATCCGCAGGATAAACTCTGTTCCAGCGGTAAACGGTTATTTTGTGGGCTGCGAATAAAAATTCCTTTATCCCTCTGTCCTCAATAAACAGAACAGTATCACCGCTTACGGGGTAAGACAGTATCTCATAAGGAATTTCCGCGCTTGAGACAAGCTTTTCGGAAAAAGGGAAGATGGTAAGGCTGCCATTCAAACTATTTTTTATATCCAAAAGCAACTTGCTGTCACGGCTTTGGCGGCGGTTGTTAAACAGCATACCGTTATTATCGTCAAGACAAATAATAATTTCCATAAAACCTCTTTTTTTATTTCACTCTTACGGAAATCTCGCCCGTGCGCAGTACCTCGGTCTTGCTTCCGTAATCTACAATAAGTCCGCACTCATCGTCAATATCCTTGGCAAATCCACATATCTTTTCGCTTCCGCGGATAACGAATATCTCTTTGCCGATCACAGTGCTTTTCTCTCT
>JAGCNA010000049.1 GCA_017646185.1 Clostridia bacterium | reverse complement strand
ACGCCGTTTTCAAAAGCCACCACAGCCGCAGAAGCGGTAAGGGCGGTGGTATCTACTGCAAGAACTAACATATTGTAAACCTCCTTGCGGTTTCGGATATTTTTTCAATATTCACCCGCACAGCGTTTTCGGGTATGGCGAAGGGGATGTTTTCGCTCCATTCGGTGAGTATTATTCCGCCACGCTCCTCGTAATCGTAAAAACCCGTGGAAACAAGGTCGTCCTCGTCCTTTATGCGGTACATATCAAAATGGAATATGCTTATCTTTTCTCCCACGTATTCGTTTACAATGGCAAAGGTGGGGGAGTGAACAAGCTCAAGACATTCGGGGGCAAGACATTTTACTATTCCTCTGGAAAAAGCGGTCTTCCCCGCGCCCAGATCCCCGAAAAACGCCACGAAATCTCCGGGGCAAAGATCTTTTGCAATTCGGTAAGCTATTTCTTCCGTCTCTGCAGGGGAATTGGATATATATTCTTTCATCGGTTTTTCCTCAATAAAAATAGGTGTGGGTTTATTATAGCAAATCCATAAAACGTAGTCAAGGGAGAAAATGAGGAATGAGGGAGTTAATGCTATTTTATTTTCTTTGTACAAAAAGATCACAATTTATTCTGCATTTTGCATAATTGCAAAGACGGGAATATTATGTTAAAATAAATATGTGGTATTATCGTTAATTTTATTAAGTAATATATAATACCGATTATAGGAGAGAAACGTGAATTACCAAGATGTTAAAAAAATATTTGCTCCCATTTTTAAATCACATGGGTATACTCAGCTTTCCAACAAGCGGCTTTATATTAAAGATAAAGGCTTTGGCTTTGTAGTTTTCGAAATTGCTCCTGCGCGTGGATTCGGTTTTCAGCTGCACGGCGGTGTTTGCTTCTTTTGGGACAACAGCAAGGGCTTTGTTTCGTTCAAATACCGCAAAGGCAGCGGAAGTGTACACGGACGCCCTTCGGGTCAAACGGATCTAATGGTGTTTGATTTTCCTTCTTTTGAAAAAGATCTTGAATATATGATTTCTGATCTGGAAAAACATTTCGAATTCTATGAGCCTTTGACTCTTTGCGGAATAGAACAAGATCTTGCAAGACGTTATGAAAGCACGGGAGGATACGTTTTCTCGCAAGGAGATTTGGGGATAGTAAAGCTCTTGCTTGGCAAGAAAGAAGAGGGCTTTGCGGCTATGAACCGTGTTTCGATGATGGGCGATACTTTAAAGGACATATTCGATCATGCCGAAAATTACGATGTTTTCTGTGATTATATGGTAAACCATATTAACGAATTGAGAGAAAAAATGTCTGCCGTACTAAAGCTTAAAAAGAGATTTCCGCCTTTGACCTTGGAACAGCTTATGGAACTTAAAACCGAACCCTACGTTCCCGAAGAAACCAAATAAAACTCAATATTTTAACAAAAGCGTACTAAAAAAATCCTCCGATTTTCTCGGAGGATTTTTTCATAAATATCTTAGTCTTCAACTATGGAGAGTGCGTCCTTGCGGGAGAAATTGAGTCTGCCCTTTTCGTCGATACCAAGGGACATAACCTTAATTTCGTCGCCTACGGAAACAACATCCTCTACCTTTGCAACACGCTTTTTATCAAGCTTGCTGATATGAACCATACCTTCCTTACCGGGAGCGATCTCAACAAACGCTCCTACTTTGGAAAGGATAAGGGTTACTTTTCCGATAAACAGATGGCAGGGTTCGGTATCGTTAACGATAGCGTTGATATTGCCCAGTGCCTTGTAGCCGTTTT